>NZ_JAJCXD010000038.1:0-77654 GCF_021056305.1 Actinokineospora sp. PR83 | reverse complement strand
TGCCCGGCTGGGTCGATCCGCTTCGCCTGGACTACGCCGTGTGCTCCGGCTCAAGGCCGGCCGTTTGGTGGGGCTGCCCGGCTGGGTCGATCCGCTTCGCCTGGACTACGCCGTGTGCTCCGGCTCAAGGCCGGCCGTTTGGTGGGGGTGCCCGGCTGGGTGGATGTGCTTGGCCGGGGCCCCTACGGCGATCATGTGCCCAGTGTGACCGAGTGGGGCTGAAGAGATGCCCCACAGCCCGAGCAGGCTTGCACATGATCGCCACCCCCGGCCAAACACATCCACCCACCCGGGCAGTCGGTCACCGGGCCTGCGGTTTCGAGGGGGGCCGGTTAGCGGCTGCGCCGGTGGGGCGCGCAGTGGCCGGGCGGGCGGTTGGTGGGGCGGCCGGTTGGTGGGCTGCGGCGTTGGGGCGCGCAGTGGCCGGGCGGGCGGTTTGTGAGGCGGCCAGTTGATGGGCTGCGCCGGTAGGACGCGCAGTGGCGGGGCGGCCGGTTTGCGGGGCGGCCGGGCATAGCCGGGGCGCCGGTTTGCGGGATGGCGGGCTGGTTGTCGGTTCGGGTGGCTGGGCCTGTGGTTTGTGGGGTGGCTGGTTGTCGCTGCGCCGGTCGGGTTCGGCGTGGCTGGTGGTGCAGGCGGTTCGGGGTGGTCGGGCGGCTTTGCGGGCGGGTCCTAGAGGTCCACCGCCCAGGTGTGCACGGGCATGCCGGTGGCGCTCAGTTCCATGTACCGGCCCAGCATCCCGGTCAGCGCCTTGTCCCGGTCCAGGCCCCGGCCCTCCAGGGCGGCCACCGCGGCGCGCTGCCAGGAGGAGCCGGTCCGCCGGGTGAGGCACCTCTGCTCGATCACCCCCAGGTACCGGTCGGCGACCCGGGCGGAGACCCCCAGGTCGGCCAGGCCCGCGTGGGCCATGGGCAGCAGCCGCCGCAGCACCAGTTCCTCCGGTGGCACCCAGCCGATGCCCGGCCAGTACAGCCGGGCCCCGAACCCGTGCCGCGCCCCGGCCGAGAGGTTCTCCTCGGCGGCCTGGAACGACATCTGGGTCCACACGGGACGGTCCGGGGAGGCCAGCGCCCGCTGTGCGCCGTAGAAGAACGCGGCGTTGGCCAGCAGGTCCACCACGGTTGGGCCCGACGGCAGCACCCGGTTCTCCACCCGCAGGTGCGGGCCGGTGGGGCCCACGTCGTACACCGGGCGGTTCCAGCGCCAGATGGTGCCGTTGTGCAGGCGCATCTCGGCCAGCCGCGGTGCCCGGCCTTCTTCCAGCGCCTCGATCGGGTCCTCGTCGTCGACCTCGGGCAGGAGGCCGGGGAAGTAGCGGGCGTTCTCCTCGAACAGGTCGAAGATCGAGGTGATCCACCGCTCGCCGAACCACACGCGGGGGCGGACGCCCTGGTTCTTCAGCTCGTCGGGGCGGGTGTCGGTGGACTGGAGGAACAGCGGGATGCGGGTCTCGTGCCACAGCGCCTTGCGCAGCAGGAACGGCGAGTTCGCCCCGATCGCGACCTGCACCCCGGCCAGGCACTGCGCCGCGTTCCAGTTCGCGGCGAAGTCGTCGGGGGCGACCTGCAGGTGCAGTTGGGTGGAGGTGCAGGCCGACTCGACGAGGATCGAGTCGTGCAGGCTGCGCAGGCGTTCGGAGGAACCCTGGCCGGGCATCGGGCTGCCGTCCATCGACAGGCGCACGTCCTCGCCGCGGGCGGCGACGATGCGGTCGTTGAGGCGGCGGTAGCGCACGTTCGACGACAGCCACCGGGTGTCGAAGTGCTCGGCGCGCAGCGTCGGCAGGCTGCCGATCATCACCAGCGAGGCGCCGGTGTCGGCGGCCTTGCGCTCGGCCAGGCCCAGCGCGGCGACCAGGTCGTCCTCCAGGCCGCGCAGCTCGTCGCCCGCCAGCGGGCGCGGGTCGACGTTCAGCTCCAGGTTGTGCTGGCCGAGTTCCGGGGTGAACGCCGGGTCGTTGATCTTCTCCAGCACCACGCGGTTGAGCATCGCGGGCTGCCGGTCGCGGTCGACCAGGCTGAACTCGATCTCCAGGCCCATGGTGGGCGGTGCGACGGCGAACGCGTCGTCGGTGAGCATCCGGCGCAGGGCGTCGAGGCCCAGCCGGACTTTGCGGCGGTAGCGCTCGTGGTCCTCCCGGGTAGCGCCGTCGGTCCTGACGTCCTGGCCCATATTGCCCTCCCCGTCCCGCCGGGAGACCAACGTTCGCATGTGCGGCCGGCACCTGTCAGCGGCCAAATTAGTGCACTGGGTCATCGATTGATCACCCTCGGCAATTGTCCCGTCACCCCCTGGAGCCGGGGCCGCGGCATGGGAGACTGCCCGGGTGGCGCAGGTGATCGAGGTGGACGACCCGGCGGATCCGCGGCTCGACGACTTCCGGGACCTGTCGACCGCCGACCGCCGACCGGACCGGCCGGGTGGGCGCGGGCTGGTGCTCGCGGAGGGGGTCGTGGTCGTGCAGCGGCTGCTGGCCTCCCGCTACCCGGTGCGCGCCCTGCTCGGCGTGCGCCGCCGGGTCGAGGCATTGGCGGTTGAACTCGCCGACCTGGACGCACCCGCCTACGTGGCCACCGCGGAGGTCATGGCCGAGGTGGTCGGCTTCCACCTCAACCGCGGCGTGCTGGCCGCCGCCGACCGCGCCGCCCCACCCGACCTGGCCGAGCTGACCGCCACCGCGCGCACCCTGGCCGTGCTGGAGGGCGTGGGCGACCACGAGAACCTGGGCGCGCTGTTCCGCAACGCCGCCGCCCTCGGCGTCGACGGGGTGCTGCTGGGCCCCGGGTGCAGCGACCCGCTCTACCGGCGCAGCGTCCGGGTGTCGATGGGGCACGTGCTCGCGGTGCCGTTCGCACCGCTGGAGCCGTGGCCGGATGGGGTGAAGTGGTTGCGCGACAGCGGTTTCCGGGTCCTGGCCCTCACCCCGCGCGCCGACGCGGAACCGCTGTCGGCGGTCGAGCCCGGGCAGCGGGTGGCGCTGCTGCTCGGCTCGGAGGGCCCCGGGCTGACCGACGAGGCGATCGCCGCCGCCGACGCGGCGGTGCGGATCCCGATGGCGCGCGGCGTCGACTCGCTCAACGTGGCCACGGCCGGGGCGGTCGCCTTCCACGCGCTCGGCCGGGAGTGGACGTGACTGGAGGGAGACCGGTGGAGCTGCGGGTCAGGAACGAGCGCCCGGTGCTGGTCGGCACCGACGGCACGGGCAACCGGGAGGTCGACCCGGACACGCTGCCGCTCGGCGGCGAGCTGGCGGGCGCCCTGCGCGAGTGGGCCAAGGTCGCCGCCGCCGTCGACCGGGGTGACGCGGACTCCGCCGCCGACCTGGTCTCCCGGCGCGGGGCGCAACTGGCGGCCCGGGTCGCGGACGCGCTGGGTCGGCCGGTCGAGTACGCGGACCCGGTCACCGGCGAGGTCGTCCTGGTCGAGCCCGGCCCGCCGCCGACCGCCCCCGAGCGCCCGGCCGAACCCACGCCGTGGGTCACCGGCCTGACCGTGACCGGGTTCGTGCTGGTGGTGACGGTCATCGCGGTGGTGTCGCTGGCGAGCACCCTGCACGAGACGAACCCGCTGCTGGCCCTGGTGTCCAACGTGGTGATCAGCGCCGGGCTGCTGCCCTCGATCTGGCTGGCCCGCCGGGTCGCGGTCTGGCGCTGGGTGGCCGCCGGGGTGGCGGGCGGCATCGCGCTGAGCTGGCTGGCGCTGCCGTTCATCCTCTTCGGCTGACCGCCGGGTTCACCGACCCGCGGGCGGTCGGTGGGGGTCGGCGTGGATGTGCGTGCGCATCCCGTTCGGGTCGAACAGGATGAGCAGCTCGACCACGCCGCCGTCGGCGCTGCCCAGCCAGTGCGGTTCGGACGTGTCGAACTCGGCGGCCTCACCGGGCGGCAGGGTCAGGTCGCGGTCGCCGAGCAGCAGCCGCAGGTGCCCGTTGAGCACGTAGAGCCACTCGAAGCCGTCGTGGGTCTGCGGGGTCGGTTCCGGCGACCCCGACCGGGCGGGGATGACCATCTTGAACGCCTGCACCCCGCCCGGCCGCCGCGACAGCGGCACGAAGGTCATCCCGAACCGCCGGATCGGCGTGAGGTGGATGCGGGGGTCCCCCGTGCGCGGGGCGCCGACGAGGTCGTCCAGCGGGACGCCGTAGGTGCGCGCCAGCGGCAGCAGCAGTTCCAGGGTCGCGCGGCGCTGCCCGCTCTCCAGCCGGGACAGGGTGCTCTCCGACACGCCGGTCGTCACGGCGAGGTCGGCGAGGGTGATGCCGCGGTGCCTGCGCAGCGCGCGGAGCCGCGGTCCCACCGCGCTGAGCACGTCGTCCGTCTCGGGGTCCATGGGCGCATCTTGCCGGAACCGCAAGTTTCCGTGCCAGGTGGCGGTGGGGCGGGTGACGCTGGTGCCTCACCGACAGCGAGGAGCACCGATGAAGACCACCGACGCGGTCACGTTCTGGGACGACCTCTACGCCTCCCGACCGGAGGGCACCGACCCGCGGCCGAACGCCCGGCTCACCGAGGTGGTCGCAGCCCTGCCGCCGGGCGACGCGCTGGACCTCGGGTGCGGCGACGGCGGCGACGCGCTGTGGCTGGCCGGGCGGGGGTGGCGCACCACCGCCGTCGACATCTCGGCCGTGGCGGTCGAGCGGCTCGCCGCCCGCGCCCGCTCGGCCGGTCTCGGCGACCGGGTCACCGCCGCGCGGCACGACCTGCGCGGGCCGTTCCCGGCAGGCGCCTTCGACCTGGTCAGCGCCCACTACCTGCACACCCCCTTCGACCTGGACCGGGCGGTCGTCCTGCGCTCGGCCGCGCACGCGCTGCGCCCCGGCGGGCGGCTGCTGGTCGTCGACCACGGTTCGACCGCGCCGTGGTCGTGGAACCAGGACCCCGACGTCCGGTACCCGAGCCCGCGGGAGGTCGCCGCGGGGATCGACCTGGACGCGGCGACGTGGGTGGTCGAGCGGGCCGACGCGCCCCGCAGGACAGCGACCGGACCGGGCGGGCGCACCGCCGAGGTGGTCGACCACGTCCTGCTCGTCCGCCGCACCGGCTGACCCGACCACCGGCTGACCTGACCACCGACGGGAGGACCCCGCCATGCCCACCAGCACGCGCCGCGACACCCCACCGCCCCGGACCGGGGGCAGCGAGGCCGAGGTCCTGCGCGGATTCCTCGACTACCTCCGCGCCTCGGTCGCCGCCAAGGTCGACGGCGCCCCCGAACCGCAGGTCCGGACGGCCGTGGTGCCGTCGGGGACGAACCTGCTCGGCCTGCTCAACCACCTGACCCACGTCGAGCGCTCGACCTTCCTGGGCGACGACGTCACCGACTGGCAGGCGACGTTCCACGCCGCACCTGCGGACGACACCGCCACCGTCGTGGCCCGCTACCGGGAGGCGGTCGAGCGGGCGAACGGGGTGCTCGACGGCTGCCCCGACCTGGCCGCCCCGCTCCCCCGCCCGCGGCAGGGGCGCCCCACCCCCAGTGTCCGGTGGGCGCTCACCCACATGATCGAGGAGACCGGCAGGCACGCGGGCCACGCCGACATCCTCCGCGAGCTGATCGACGGCTCGACCGGGCGCTGATCCCCGGTGGTGCGGTGGCCCACAGGGTGGGCTGGTGGGCGTGGCGGTGTTGTTGCCAGTATCTTGCAGTTGGAACTTACTGGCGATAAGAAGTGAGGAACGCGCGTGGCCCCCTACGCCCTGCCGGACCTGGACTACGACTACGGGCAGCTTGAGCCGGTGATCATCGGGGAGATCAACGAGCTGCACCACAGCAAGCACCACGCCGCCTACGTCAAGGGTGCGAACGACACCCTGGACAAGATCGCCGAAGCCCGGGAGAAGGGGGACTTCAGCGCGATCGTGGGGCTGGAGACGACCCTGGCGTTCAACCTGGCCGGGCACTCGCTGCACATCCAGTGGTGGAAGAACCTGAGCCCGGACGGCGGCGACAAGCCGGTCGGCGAGCTGGCGGCGGCCGTCGACGAGCACTTCGGGTCGTTCGACGGCCTGCGCAAGCAGCTCAACGCGGTGGCGGGGACCATCCAGGGCTCCGGCTGGGGCGTGCTCGCCTGGGACCCGGTCGGCGAGCGGTTGATCACCCAGCAGCTCAGGGACCACCACTCGAACCTGTCGATCGTCACCACCCCGCTGCTGGCGTTCGACATCTGGGAGCACGCGTACTACCTGCAGTACCGGAACGCGAAGACCGACTACATCGAGAAGCTGTGGAACATCGTCGACTGGACGGACGTCTCCGCGCGGTTCGAGCAGGCCAGGGCGGGCGCGAACGGGCTCCAGGCCCCCACGCCCGGGCAGTAGCGGCCACCAAGGCTCGGCGGGGATGCTCCGACAAGCCCTCCCGCCGTGGATAGGAACGAGGCCCCACTCCCGGACGCTTGGGAGTGGGGCCTCGCTGTTCCCGAACTGACTGCCGCGCTCCCACCACGAAGCGGACAAGACTTAGGTTAGCCTTACTTCACTAGCCGCGCAAGACCCCGTTCCGAAAAACCGCGGGCCGCCACCCGATCAGGTGGCGGCCCGCAGGTCGGACGGGGGTTCAGCCGCGGCGCAGGATGCGCAGGCCGCGCACCCGGGCGGGCAGCTTGACCCCACCCCGGCGCAGCAGCACCAGGCCGCAGACCAGTGCCGCGCCCGCCGCGACGGCGCCGCCGACGAAGAACGGCGAGCGGCCACCCCAGGTGTCGGCCAGCCACCCGGTCATCGGGGCGCCGATGGGGTTGCCGCCGACGAAGACCAGCATGTAGAGGCCCATGACCCGGCCGCGCATCTCCGGGGAGACCGCGAGCTGCACGGTGGCGTTCGCCGTGGTCATGAAGGTCATCACCGCGAAGCCGACCGGCACCAGGGCCAGCGCGAACGTCAGGTAGCTCGGCATCAGCCCGGCCACCACCTCCAGCACCCCGAACCCGAAGGCAGCCACCAACAGCAGCCGGGTCCGCGGCCTGCCCCGGCCGGAGCGGCGGGCCGCCACCAGCGCGCCCGCCAGCGTGCCCACGGCCAGGGTCGTCGACAGCAGGCCGTAGCCCGCGGCGTCGCGCTGGAACACGTTCGCCGCGACCACCGCGAGGCTGACGAAGAAGGTCATGCCGAAGGTGCTGACGAAGAACACCAGCACCATCACGGTCATCAGGTCCGGCCTGCCCCACACGTAGCTCAGGCCCGCGCGCAGCTGCCCCTTGGCCCGGTCGAGCCGGGGGCCGCGGATGAGCTTCGCCGGGTCCATCATGACCAGCCCGACGATGACGGCGACGGTGAAGACCGCGTTGCCCAGGAACAGCCAGCCGGTGCCGACCAGGGTGATCATCACGCCCGCGATGGCCGGGCCGACGATCCTGGCCAGGTTGAAGCTGGTGGAGTTCAGCGCGACCGCGTTGGTCACCTGGTCGCGGCCGACGATCTCCACCACGAACGACTGCCGGGTGGGCACCTCCACGGCGGAGAACGTGCCGAGCACGAAGCACAGCACGTAGACGTGCCACACCTGCACCACGCCGGTGACGTCGAGCAGGCCCAGCACCAGCGCGCTCGCGGCCAGGCCGGTCTGCAAGCCGATGAGCAGCTTGCGCTTGTCGAGCCGGTCGGCGAGCACGCCCGCCCACAGCGAGAACATCAGCGTCGGCAGGAACTGCAGCGCCGCGGCGATGCCCAGGGCCACCGGGTTGTTGTCGGTGAGCACCAGGACCAGCCAGTCCTGCGCGATCCGCTGCATCCAGGTGCCCACGTTGGACACGACCTGGCCGGAGGCGAACAGCCGGTAGTTGCGCACCCGCAGCGAGGAGAACATGCCGACCCGGCCGTCCGCCTCCCCGGTGGTCGGGGCGGCGGTGGTGTCGGCGCTGTCCGCGACCACCTCGGCGTCCCGGGCGGTCTTCGGTGGTGGGTCGGCGGGCGGGGACGCTGCCGAGGGCTGCGCGAGGTCCTGGACGATGTCGTTGGTCGGTCGCTGCTCTCGGGTGTCACCCGCGTAGGCCCGCATCTAGTTCTTGTTCCCCGCCATCCTGTCGATGATCTCGGCGGCCCGGTGGAGGATCTCCCGCTCACCCGGGTCGAGTTCGGCCAACCTCCGGTCCAGCCACGCCTCGCGCGCCGAGATGTCGGTGCGGACGTGGTCCAGCCCACTGTCGGTGAGCGCCACGATCGCCTGGCGCCCGTCGTTCGGGTTCGGCCGCCTGCTCAGGTGGCCGAGCTCCTCCAGGGCGGCGATCACCCTGGTCATCGAGGGCGGTCGCACGCCCTCGTTCGCGGCCAGTTCCCCCGGGGACATCGGCCCGCACTTGTAGAGGCACGACAGCGCCGACAACTGCGTCAGCGTCAGGTCCTCGTTCGCCCGCTGCGCCCGAAGCCTGCGGTTGAGCCGCACCACCGCCAGCCGCAACCGGCTGGTGAGGCCCACGTCCGCGGTCTCCGACACGATCGTTAGCTTACCTCAGCAATTAAGTCGCCTCCACCCATTCACGCGCACGTCACACACCACCCCCGGACCAGGCGGTCCGGGGGTGGTGTGTGACGTGCGCGGGGCGTCAGGCGTTGAGGGCGGCCTCGATCGGCCCGATGGCGAAGTAGACGACGAAGGCCACCGCCACGAACCACATCAGCGGGTGCACCCGGCGGGCCTTGCCGGTGACGACCTGCAACAGCACGAAGGTGATGAACCCGGCGCCGATGCCGTTGGCGATCGAGTAGGTGAACGGCATGACCACGATGGTCAGGAACGCGGGCAGCGCGATGGTGAAGTCGCTGAAGTCGATCTCGGCGACCTGCGCCATCATCATCGCCCCGACCACCACCAGCGCCGGGGCCGCCGCCTCGATCGGCACCACCTGGTAGAGCGGGGTCAGGAACATCGCGGCGAGGAACAGCAGCCCGGTCACCACGTTGGCCAACCCGGTCCGCGCGCCCTCGGCGATCCCGGCCGCCGACTCGATGTAGACCGTGTTCGAACTCGACGACGCCACCCCGCCCGCGACCGCGCCGACGCCGTCGACGAACAGTGCCCGGTTCGTGTTGGGCAACTGGCCATCCGCGTCGACCAGGCCCGCCTCCTTGCCGAGACCGGTCATGGTGCCGATGGTGTCGAAGAAGTCGGTCAGCACCAGGGTGAACACGAGCAGGGCCGCGGTCAGCGCCGGGATCCGCCCCCACGCCCCGAACGACACCTCGCCGACCAGGGACAGGTCCGGCAGCGAGATGATGTCCTCCGGCAGCCCCGGGTAACCCAGGTTCCAGCCCTTCGGGTTGACCCCCGCCGACGGCCCCGCGTGCACGACGGCCTCCAGCACGATGGCGAACACCGTCGTCGCCAGCACCCCGATCAGGATGGCGCCGCGCACCCTCTTGGCCACCAGGACGCTCATCAGCACCAGGCCCACCACGAACACCAGCGTCGGCCAGGACGCGATGGACCCGTTGATGCCCAGTCCCACCGGGACGGTCGTGCCTGCCGCGTCCGGCAGCCGCCGCACGAACCCGGCGTCGACCAGCCCGATGATCGTGATGAACAGCCCGATCCCCACCGCGATCGCGCTCTTGAGCGGGCCGGGGACGGCGTCGAAGACCGCCTTGCGCACCCCGGTGAGCACCAGGAGCAGCACCACGAGCCCGTTGACCACCACCAGCCCCATGGCCTCGGCCCACGACATCTGCGGCGCGATGGTCACGGCGACGAGCGTGTTGATCCCCAGCCCGGTCGCCAGCGCGAACGGCGCGTTCGCCACCATCCCGAACAGGATCGTCATCACGCCCGCGACCAGCGCGGTGACCGCCGCGACCTGCCCGACCGGCAGGACGTCGCCGAACAGGTCCTTGTGCGCCCCCGCGTCGTCGGCGGAGAAGCTGCCCAGGATCAGCGGGTTCAGCACCACGATGTAGGCCATGGTCACGAACGTGACGACCCCGCCGCGGACCTCCCGGCCGATGGTGGAGTTCCGGTCGCTGATCTTGAAGAACCGGTCGACCGCGGACCGCTGCCCGCGCTCCGGCGCGCTCGGACGGCTGCTCGTCACCGGGCGGTCGGGGTCCGCGGCGGGCTGCGCGGTCTCGCGGGCGGGATCGGGTCCGGGCCCGTCGGTCGCCTCGGGCTTCGGGTCGGTGGCCATGGCGTAGCCTCCCGGGTGTGGCCGGAACGGCGGAGAACCAGAACGGGGAGCCCCTGCGCCCCCCACCCCCGCTACCGCAGCGGTTGCTGGCACTGGCCCCCGTCGTCTACGTCGGCACCGGCGGGTGGATTGTGGTGGCGGTGGTCCTGGCCGTCGCGCGGTACGCGTTCGACCGGACCCCGCCGATCTGGCTGTGGACCGCGCTGTCCGGTGTGGCACTGGGGATAGTAGGGGCAGGCATCATGCTGTGGCAGCAGCGCGCGGCCGAACGCGGCTCCCGAACGGCCCAGAAGGTCGACTGAGGCCCACCCCGGCTCAGGTCAGGTAGTGCGCGGGTTCCTCGATCAGCGCCGTCAGCAGGTGCCGCTCCGACCACCGGTCGGTCGTCCACGCCAGAGCCCTGGCCAGCGCCTCCGGCGTGTCCGCGCAGTGCGGCACCCCGTCCGCCACCCACCACGACACCACGTGGTCGCCACCGGACGTGCGGACCACCAGCTTGTCGTGGACCACCGCGCTGCCCGCGGGCGGTTCGACCCCGAGGAGTTCGCAGGCGGCGGCGACCGCGCCGAGTTCCGACCACGGCACGGGTTCCCCCGCGGAGACGACGTCCGCGCCGACCACGTCGGTGGCCAGTTCCAGGTCCAGCAGTTCGGCCAGCGGCTCCGCGAGGGCGAAGTCGGGGCCCGCCGAGACGACCTGGTCCTCGTCCAGCACCGCCAGCAGCCACGGGGCGTCCAGGACCACGCAGTCCGCCGCGACCGTGCCCGCCAGGGTGCGGGTGTTCTCCGGCAGGCGGACGTCGGCGGGGTCGAACAGGTCCTCGGCCACCGCCTCGGCGAGGGCGGCGTGGGTGCGCAGGACGGCCCCGGGGTGCACGCCCCGGTCGGGGTCGCCCAAGCGGATCAGCAGGTCCTCGGCGTCGTCGGCGTTGTCGACCGCCAACGCGGTGCGGACGCCGATGGCGGCGAGGACCCTGGGGTCGGTGCCGGTGTCGGGGACGACGTCGTAGAGGCCCGCCAGGTCCTCGGCGCCCGGCAGGCGCCAGTCGGTCGGGGGGTGCCCGGCAAGGACGGCGTTGCGGGCGATCCACCAGCCCGTGTAGCCGCCGGGCTCGTGCAGGGCCCGCCAGGTGTCGGGTTCGGCGGCGAGCAGGCCCAGCGCCCGGGGCCACGCGTCGTCGGTGACCAGGTCGAGGTCGCGGACGGCGAGGACGCGGGCCGGGGGCTCGGGCCGGGTGTCCCACCACTCGGCCTCGTCGGCCAGGCCGTGGTCGGGGCCGGCGGGGGCCTCGTCGACGACCAGGGCGAACGCGTCGAGGACGCCCAGGGCGGTGAGGACGTGGGCGGGCCACTCGGCGGCGACCTCCTCGGCGAGCACGCCCACCGGGGCGTCGTCGTCCAGGACGTCGAGCAGGGGCGAGCCGGGGAGGGCGAGTTCGTCGGCCCGGCGCCAGTCGCCCACCGAGTCGGGCAGGGCCAGGGCGCCCAGCCAGGGGCGTTCGCCGGTGCGGACACCCGCGTCCCTGGTGAGGCGCAGGACCACCGAGACCAGGCCCCGGGTGTCCACACCGGACTCCACGTCGTCGAGGCTGCGCTCGACCGCGTCCTGCAGGCCGCCTGCGTCGAGCAGGTCGGCGGGGCCGCCGACGCGGGCGCCGAGGCGTTCGAGGACCGGGTGGGCGGCTTGGGCGTGCACGACGCGCAGGGCACCGACCTCGGCGGTGGTGAGCAGCTCCAGCAGCTCGGGGTCGTCGACCATGATCGCGCCCGCCGGGCCGGGCAGGGTGCGGCCGTCGGCCAGCGGGACCGGCAGGGCGCCCAGCTCGGTGCGGACGGTGGCGTCGGTCTCCACGGCGGGGGCGAGCGCGGTGTAGAGGTCGTGCCACCACCGCGGCGGGCGGGCGGTGCCGGTGATCGACTCCACCACCTCGCCGAGGCCGCGGCGGGTGACGTCGAGGGCGGCCAGGGCGGCGGCGTGCGGCTGGGCGGAGAGGAACCCGGCGGCGACGTCGGGCAGCACCGCGGAGACCAGGTCGGCCAGCCCCGCGCCGTCGGCGTCGAGGACGTTGGCCCGGGCGGGCGGCAGCCAGCGGGGTTCCTGGTCGCCCGCGGCCGGGAGCCAGGCCGCCTGGCGCAGGCGGGAGAGCAGCAGTCCGCGCAGTCGTTCGTCCACTTCGGACAACGGGAAGCCGACCGCGGGGACCAGGGCGGTGCGGTGCTCCGGCGGGGTCATCGCCACCAGGTCCGGGTAGGCGTCGGCGGCCTCGGCGAGCACGGCGTCCGCCGCCGGACCGGGGCGCAGGCGCCGCCGCGACGGCTCGATCGGCAGCGTGGCGATCAGGCGCGCGGGCAGCGACAGGCGCTCGTCGGTGGGGGTGGGGGCGTGCAGCACGTCGTCACCGAGGGGCAGCGGAACCCCCTGCGCGTCGACGCGGACCGCCCAACTGATCGACCACTGTGGACGCTCCTGGGCCTCCACCCCGAGCACGGCCACGACCTCGTCCGGCAGCACACCGGAAACCCGGTGCACCAGCCACCCCGCGACACCACCCGGGCCGTGCACCTCCAGCCGCGACTCCCCCGCGTCGACCCGCGACCAGGTGTCGGCGCCGATCTCGATCCGGGCCAGGCCGGGGAGGGCGAGCAGCAGGTCGGCGGCCTGGGCGGCGAACCCGGCCAGCAGCGCCGAACCGTCCACACCGGACCGCAGGGGCAGGCGCACCTCGGTGGCGAACCCCTCCGGCGGCACCTCGCCCTCGGTCGGCCACACCAGGCGCAACACCGGGACCCGACCGCCGCGCTCGTCGGCGCGGGACGCCAGGTCCGGGTAGTCGGCGAGCTGGGCGCGGGTGCGCTCGGCGGAGAAGGCGACCCCGCCTGCCGCGGTGACCACCCTCGGCGCGTCGGTGACCGCGAGCACCGCGGCGAACCCGACCCCGAACTGACCGACGCCCTGCGACGGCCGCTTGGCCGAGGCGCGCAACGACGCCAGCGCGGTGACCCCGTCGGCGTCGAGGGGGCGACCGGTGTTGGCGGCGCGCAGCTCACCGTCGACGAGCGCCAGCCGCAGCGTGCCGTCGCCCTGCGCGGCGTCGGCGGCGTTCTGGGCCAGCTCGACGAGCAGGCGGTCGCGGTACCCGCCGAGGTAGAGGTCCTCCTCGGCGTTGGCGTCCTCGCGGAAGCGGGTCGGCGACGAGGACCACGCCGTCAGCACGGACGTGCGCAGGGCCTCGGTGCCGAACGGGTCGGGGGCGGCGCTCACCCGCGGTCGTCGGGCTCGGGCTGACCGGACCCGTCCGCGGACACCTCACCCTGCGCCACCGCGGCCACGGCCTGGTCGGTGGAGGAGTCGGGGGCCGTTTCCGGGGCCACGGCGGCGGCCGGGTCGACCGGCCCGTCCCCGGGGGCGGGCTCGGTGGAGCCGGTGGGCGCCCCCGCCGCGCGGTCGTCGACGGGGGAAGCCGGGTCGACGACCGGTTCGGCCGGGGTGGGGTCCAGGGCGTCGACCGCGATGGCGTGGTCGGGGGTGGCCTGCTCAGCCGCGGCCACGTCGGCGGTCCCGGCCTGCTCGGCGGTGGCCGCACCGGTCCCGGAGGACTCGGGCGCGGAGGCAGCGGCGATGACCGGGTCACCAGCGGAGACGGGAGCCTCGACCGGACCGGTGGCAGCGGGGGCCTCTTCGGCGACAGCGGGGTCGGCCGCGGTCGCGGAGATGCCCTCGGCCTGCTCCGCGGCGTCAGCCGGATCGGTGGTGGTCGTACCGGTCCCGGAGGACTCGGGCGCGGAGGCAGCGGCGATGACCGGGTCACCGGCGGAGGCGGGGGCCTCGGCCGCATCGGCGGCGGGGGCCAGCCCGGCCGCAGCCGGGTCGGCCGCAGTGGCGGGGGCCCCGGGGCCGGCCGGGTCGGCGGTGGTGCCGGTCGGCTGGATGGTGGCCGTGGGGGTGGTGTCGGCGGCGTCGAGGACGGCTTCGGCCTCGGGGGACACTTCGGCGGGGCCGTCGGTGGCCTCGGCGGGGGCCGCCTCGTCGACGGCGGGGACCTCGGCGACCTCGGCGAGCTGCTCGCCGTCCGGGACCTCGCTGTCGGAGGCCGCGCTGTCGGGGGCCGCGCTGTCGGAGGACCCGGTGCGCGGGGTGATCTCGACGTCGAGGGTGGAGTCGTCGTACATGAGTTCGGCGACGAGGACCGGGGAGACCTGCTCGACCTCGGCCTCGGAGTGGGCGCCGCAGCCGTACTCGGCGTGCACCACCCGGCCGTCGGCGGGGGCGATCTCGTTGGCGCAGACGCCGAAGGCGGCACCGAGGGAGCCCGCGACCGGGGCGTAGAAGCCGCAGGTGCCGCAGTGCGCGGGGGCACCGCGGGCCATGTCGGCGCCGGGGCCGAAGTCGCCGGTCTTCCAGCGGTCGGCGGCGTCGAGCCTGCCCTCGCGGGACAGGACGCGGGGGCGGCCGAGGCCGACCTCGACGGCCAGGGCCTCGATCGCCGGGTCGTCGGAGGCGGCGTAGCCGGGGACCAGGCGGTCGTCGTCCGGGGCGGTGGGCAGCAGGTCGCCGACGCCCATGTCGCCGGGGCGGACCCGCTCGTGCCAGGGCACCCACTGCGGGGCGACCAGGGCGTCCGGGCCGGGCAGCAGCACGACCTCGCTGACGGTGACCTCGGTGCCGGGTCCGCCGTTGGCGACCGTGACCGCCCAGCGCCAACCCAGGTAACCGGGCAGCTCCGCCTCGAACAGGTGGGTGGCGGCCGCGGCGTCCTCGGGCGCCACGGCGACGTGCTCGCCCACGTCGGCCCCGGCCTGTTCCCTGGCGGCGGCGCGCGCGATCCCGACCGCGGCGATCAGCGCGGGGTCGGTGTCGGCTTCTGGTGCTCGCGTCGAGGTCATCACGGGTGATTGTGCCCCACGCCCCGAACGCCGCGGACAGCCGTGCCAGGCTGGGCGGGTGCGCACCCGCCCGACCGCCCTCGCGGCGCTGCTGCTGACCGCGGCGACCGCCTGCTCCGCCCCCGCTCCGGCCCCGGTCCCCACCCCCGCCGCGACCGGCTCGGCGCGGCTGTCGGCGCAGGTGGTGCAGCGCCTGCCGCACGACCCGTCGGCGTTCACCCAGGGCCTGGAGATCGCCGACGGCACCCTCTACGAGGGCACCGGGCTGGCCGGGAAGTCGGAGATCCGGGCGACCGACCCGCAGACCGGGGCCGTGGCGAGCCGGGCGCCGCTGGCCGGGGACCTGTTCGGCGAGGGCATCACCGTGGTCGACGACCGAATCTGGCAGCTCACCTGGACCGACGGCGTGGCCGTCGAGCGCGACCGGGCCACGCTGGCCGAGCGCCGCCGCGTCGACTACGCCGGTGAGGGCTGGGGCCTGTGCCACGACGGTGGCAGGCTGGTCATGAGCGACGGGTCGGACGCGCTGACCTTCCGCGACCCGCTGACCTTCGCCGAGACCGGCCGCGTCGCCGTCCGCGACGACGACGGCGCCCCGGTGCGGCAGCTCAACGAGCTGGAGTGCGTCGGCGGGCAGGTCTGGGCCAACGTGTGGCAGACCGACCGGGTCGTGCGGATCGACCCGGGCACCGGGCGGGTGACCGGGGTGGCCGAACTCACCGGGTTGCTGTCCGGGACCGAGCGCCAGGGCACCGACGTGCTGAACGGGATCGCCGCGATCCCCGGCACCGACGAGTTCCTGGTCACCGGGAAGCTGTGGCCCGCGATGTTCCGGATCCGGTTCGTCCCCGCCGGGTGAGGTCCCCGACCTGCCCGTCCTCCTGCTGAGCCCGGCTCCGGTACGGCAGGATGGGTGCTGTGTTCCGCTCGGGCTCCGATGACAACCCCGCCGACCGCCGGTCCCGCAAGGGGCGCCGGGGGTGGGGCTTCGCCGCGCAGCCCGAGCGGCCGGAACCCGAACCGGGGTCGCCGCCGCGGCGCCGGGGTCCGGTCGGCTGGGCCGAGCACCCCCGGCCGGAGCCGCCGCGCCGCGCCACCCGCCCGCTGGACGACCCCGCCGAACCGCAGTTCGAGACCTACGGCGACCTGCAACGCCGCGGCCAGGGCAACCTGCCCCCGCTGGACGACCGCTACCACGGCGACACCCGGCGCACCGACTCCTACGGCCGCCCGCACGGCACCCCACCGCCCCGCGACGACCGCGGCGAGCGCTTCTCCGACCGCTACCGCCGCGGCGGCGGCTACGAGCCGCACCCCGACGACCGCCGGACCGACCGCCACACCGACCGGGGCCGCCCCGACGAGTGGCGCGACTCCCCTCGCGACGACCACCGGGCGAGCCGCTACGACGACCGCCGCAGCGCCCCCCACCGCGACGACTCCCACCGAGGCGACCCCTACCGCGACGACCGCCGACCGGACGACTCCGGGCCGTACGACCGCGACCCGTACGACCGCCGTCCCGACGACCGCGGCCCGCACGACCGCGACCCGCGAGACGCGGCCACCGGTGAGCCGGGGAACCGCCCCGGCGCCCCCCAGTACCCGAAGAAGCTGACCGTCACCCGGGTGGCGGCGCTGCGCAGCAGGCAGCTCACCACCCGGGCCGTGGCCGCGTTCCGCAACGCGGCCAACGCCGACGGCGCGGACAAGTCCGGCCTGACCGCCCTCACCTACGCCACCATGCTCAACTACGCCAGCGACGCGGCGATGGCGGTGGCCCTGGCGAACACCCTGTTCTTCTCCGCCGCCAGCGGGGAGAGCAAGGGCAAGGTCGCGCTCTACCTGCTGATCACGGTGGCCCCGTTCGCGCTGGTGGCGCCGGTGATCGGCCCGCTGCTCGACCGGTTGCAGCGCGGGCGGCGGCTGGCGATGTGCGCGGTGTCGCTCGGGCAGGCGCTGATGTGCGTGGTGATGGCGCTGCACTTCAACGACTGGCTGCTCTACCCGGCGGCCCTGGGCAAGATGGTGCTGTCCAAGTCGTTCACCGTGCTCAAGGCAGCGATCACCCCCAGGGTGCTGCCACCGGAGATCACCCTCGCCAAGACCAACGCCCGGCTGACCGTGTTCGGCCTGGCCGCGGGCGGGGTGTTCGGCGCGGTCGCGGCGGGCCTGGCGAACCTGTTCGACTCCCCCGGCGCGCTGTGGTTCACCGTGGTCGTCTGCGTGGTGGGCGGGGTGCAGGCGCTGCGCATCCCGGCGTGGGTGGAGGTCACCGAGGGCGAGGTGCCCGCCTCGATCAGCGCGCACCCGGACAAGCCCAAGCGGCAACCCATGGGCAGGCACGTGGTGGTGTCGCTGTGGGGCAACGGCACCGTGCGGGTGCTGACCGGGTTCCTGATGATGTTCGCCGCGTTCGCCACCCGGGCGCAGAACGAGGCCGAGCCGTTCCAGCAACTGCTGATGCTCGGGCTGATCGCGGGCGCGGCCGGTGCGGGCAGCTTCCTCGGCAACGCCATCGGCGCCCGCGTCCACGTGGGCAACCCGGAGCAGGTGGTGCTGGGCTGCGTGATCGGGTCGCTGGTGTCGACGCTGGTCGCCACCGTGGTCGCCGGGATCGCCACGGCCGCGCTGGTGGGGCTGATCGGCGCGGTGGCCAGCGCGCTGGCCAAGAACAGCCTGGACGCGGTGATCCAGGACGACCTGCCGGAGGAGTCGCGGGCCTCGGCGTTCGGCCGCTCGGAGACCGTGCTGCAACTGGGCTGGGTGCTCGGCGGCGCGACCGGCGTGCTGCTGCCGCCGATCTGGTGGGTCGGGTTCCTGGTGGTCTCGGCGATGCTGGCGCTGGGCCTGGCGCAGACGGTGCTGACCCGGCGCGGCGGCTCGCTGATCCCCGGTCTCGGCGGGGAGCGCCCGGCGCGGCCGAGCCGGTCCGGGGCCCTCGACGGCGGCCGGTTCGCCCGCGGCGGCGAGGCCGTGCCCCCGCCGCAGGAGCCGCACCGCGCCCCGTAGGGTCAGCGCCGTGCGTCGAGTCCTGATCGCCACCGTGGCCAGCGCCGTTGCCGTGCTGGCCGGGTGCGCCGCCCCGCAGCAGCCCGAGGTCACCTTCTACACCGACGGCCAGTCCGCCGCGACCACCCCCCGGGTCCGCTTCGACCTGGCCGAGGGCCGCGCGATCCGCGACGAGGGCGCGCTGGTGCAACTCAAGACCCGCCCGGGCGCCCCGGTCCAGATCTCGGTCCCCGCGGAACTGAGCGACGGCGCCTGGACCGTCTCGTTCTCCTACCTCGACGCCACCGGCAACCGGGTCGACGGGGGCAGCAAGGCGTTCTTCCCGAAGGACGAGCAGCACGCCTTCACGCTGACCCTGCCACCCGGCTCCCGGCGGCTGCTGCTGGTGTCGGTCCAGCAGATCGTGTTCCTCAACGGCATCGAGCCGGTGGTCTCCGCGTACTGGGACATGGAGACCGTCGAGCGCTAGCGGTCTACGGGTCGAGTTCCCTGGACACCGCGCGCATGACCTCGGCGACCCGCTTGGTGACCTTGCGGTCCGGGTAGCGGTTGCGCTGCAGGTCCGGCTGCACCGCCGACTCCAGCAGCTTGATCATGTCCTCGACCAGCCCGTGCAACTCCTCCGCGGGCCTGCGCCTGGCCTCCACCACCGACGGCGGGGCGTCGATGAGCCGCACCGACAGCGCCTGCGGGCCGCGGCGGCCGTCGGCGACGCCGAACTCGATGCGCTGCCCGGCCTTGAGCCCGGGCACGCCGGCGGGCAGGGCGGAGGAGCGGACGTACACGTCCTCGCCCTCGTCCTGCGTGACGAACCCGAAGCCCTTTTCCGAGTCGTACCATTTGACCTTGCCGGTCGGCACTGATCTCACCGTTCCCTCGTCGTCTCAGTCCCCCACCTCGCGGGGGCGCACCCGGCGCCCGCACAAGACAACGCGCCCGGGGGGCGTGCCCCTGGACGCGTCACCCCAAGCGTAGGCCACACGGGGGTGCGAGGTGTTGTTCGCCTCCACACCACCCCGGCGTTACCGGGCACCGGTCCACCGGGAAGAACTATCCTGGGGCCATGACCGTTCCCGCCCGCCGCGGCGCCCGGCCCAGCCGGGTGTTCACCACCGCGCTCGTGCTGTTCGCCGTCGGCCTGCTCGCCGTGGTCGCCATCTTCGTGCTGGCCGCGGTCGACCGGCAGGCCCCGTGGCTGTGGGGCGTGTCGATGGCGCTACCGCTGGGCCTGGTGCTCGCCGTGGTGAGCACCGTCCGCGCCGGTCGCCGCTAGGTACCCGTCCAGCCAGGCGGGGAAACCGGTCAGGCTGTCGAGCACCACGTCGGCGCCCTCGGCGAGCAACTGCTCGGCGGTGTACGGGCCGGTGGCCACGCCGACCGCGACCGCGCCCGCGACCTTGGCGCCGAGGACGTCGCCGCCGTGGTCGCCCACGTAGATCCCGGCCCCGTGCTCGCGCAGGGCGACGCCCTTGGCCTCGGCCCACGCCTCGCCCACGAGCGCGTCGACCTCCCAGCCGAACTGCCGCAGGTGCCGGGCGGCGTTGGGACCGTACTTGCCGGTGACGACCAGGGTCCGGCCGCCGCGGGCCTTCACCGCGTCGAGCGCCTCCGCTGCCCCGGGCAGCGCCAGCGTCGAGGGGATGACGACGGTGGGGTAGAGCGCGCGGAAGCGGTCGACCAGCCCGGGGATGCGCTCCTCCGGCGCCTCGAACCCGCGCAGGACCGCGTCCAGCGGCGGGCCCAGGTTCGCCGCGAAGTGCGCGCCGTCGAGCGGCAGCCCGCTCTCCCCGGCCAGCGCGTCCATCGCCGCGGCCATCCCGGGCCGGGCGTCGATCAGCGTCATGTCCAGGTCGAACCCGACCACCAGGCTCATCGGGCGGCGGCGACCAGGGAGTCCAGGTAGGGCCCGAACACGGCCGCCACCGACCGCGCGGTGCCCTGCGGCTGCGCCGACGGCGAGGCGGCGTGGCTCACCGAGAGGCGCACGAGGTTCTCCGCGACGAACCGCAGGTCCGCCTCGGGGATGTCGGGCCAGGTGGTCTTCAGGCACGCGGTCAGCCGCGCGGTCGCCTGCGACAGCACCGGCCCGGCCTGGTTGGTGACCAGGTTGAGCAGCCCGTCGCCGCCGTCCCCGGCCACGATGGCCTTCACCAGCGGCTGCTCGGCGGCGGCGGCCAGGAACACCTCGAACGCGGCCGTCACCGCGGCCTTGGGGTCGTCGGAGTTGACCCGCACCGCCTCCTCGACGGCACCGAGGAACCGGTCGGCCTCGCGCAGGATGTACGCCTGGGCGAACGCCGGGCGGGAGCCGAACTCCTTGTACAGCGTCTGCCTGCTGACCCCGGCCGCGGTCGCCACGTCGGCCATGGTCAGGTCCGACCAGCCCCGGTGGCGCAGCAGCTCACCCGCCGCGTCGAACAGGGTGTCGCGCAGCAGGGCCTTGGCGGCCTCGGCGTACGGAACCCGCGCTCGGAAGGTGGTCATGGGGCCACGTTGTCACCGGGCATCCACGGTGTCAAAGAGGCCGACACCACAAACCCGATTCCCATTCATTTCTTGTCACGCGATGCCAACACCCACGTCAGACCCTGCGTCCCGGCGAGCGGGTGTGGATCACGGCGGTCAGGCGGTCCCGGCGGGGGCGTCGAGGCCGAGGACCTCCACGGCGGCGGCGCGCATCTCGACCTTGCGGACCTTGCCCGTCACCGTCATCGGGAACTCGTCGACCACGTGCACGTACCGGGGGATCTTGTAGTGGGCGAGCTTGCCCGCGCAGAACTCGCCCACCGCCTCGGCGGTCAGCGGCCCGGCGCCCTCGCGCAGGCGGACCCAGGCCATCAGCTCCTCGCCGTAGCGGGGGTCGGGGACGCCGATGACCTGGGCGTCGAGGACGGCGGGGTGGGTGTGGAGGAACTCCTCGACCTCGCGCGGGTACACGTTCTCCCCGCCGCGGATCACCATGTCCTTGATGCGGCCGGTGATGGTGAGGTAGCCCTCGGCGTCCATCACCGCGAGGTCGCCGGTGTGCATCCAGCGGGCGGCGTCGACGGCCTCGGCGGTCTTGTCCGGCTGCTCCCAGTAGCCGAGCATCACCGAGTACCCGCGGGTGCACAGCTCGCCCGGCTCGCCGCGCGGCAGCGTCCGCCCGCTGTCCGGGTCAACGACCTTCACCTCCAGGTGCGGGTGCACCCGGCCCACCGTCGACACCCGGCGCTCGACGCTGTCGTCGGCGCGGGTCTGGGTGGACACCGGGGAGGTCTCGGTCATCCCGTAGCAGATGGTCACCCCGGTCATGCCCAACCGGTCGATCACCTGCTTCATCACCTCCACCGGGCACGGCGACCCGGCCATGATCCCGGTGCGCAGCGCGCTCAGGTCCAGCCCGTCGAGCCCCGGTTCGGCGAGGACGGCGATGAACATGGTCGGCACGCCGTAGAGGGAGGTGCACTTCTCCTCGGCGGTGGCGGCGAGGGTGGCCGCCGGGTCGAAGCCGGGGGCGGGGATGACCACGCACGCGCCGTGGCTGGTGGCCGCCAGGTTGCCCATGACCATGCCGAAGCAATGGTAGAAGGGCACGGGGACGCAGATGCGGTCCTGTTCGGTGTAGGAGCAGAGTTCGCCGACGAAGAAGCCGTTGTTGAGGATGTTGTGGTGGCTGAGGGTGGCGCCCTTGGGGAAGCCGGTGGTGCCCGAGGTGTACTGGATGTTGATCGGGTCGTCGGCGGAGAGGGTGGCGCCGATCCGGGCCAGGGTGGCGGGATCGCCCTCGGTGGCCAGCAGGGCGCCCCACGACTCCTGTCCTATGAGGACGACGTCGTCGAGCGCGGCGCAGTGCGGGCGGGCCTCCTCGATCATCGCGGCGTAGTCGGAGGTCTTGAAGCTCTCGGCGGCGACCAGGGTGCGGATGCCCGCCTGGTTGAGGACGTACTGGAGTTCGTGGACCCGGTAGGCCGGGTTGATGGTGACCAGGATCGCGCCGACCTTGGCGGTGGCGTACTGGGTGAGCACCCACTCGGCGCAGTTCGGCGCCCAGATGCCCACCCGGTCGCCCTTGCCCACCCCGAGGCCGAGCAGGCCGTGCGCCACGGCGTCGACGTCCCCGGCGAACTCGGCGTAGGTCCAGCGCCTGCCCGTGCCCCGGTCGACCAGCGCCTCCCGGTCGCCGTGGGCGGCGACCGCGCGGTCGAGGTCGGCGCCGATGGTGTCGCCGAGCAGCGGGACGTCGGAGGTGCCGG
This sequence comes from Actinokineospora sp. PR83, assembly GCF_021056305.1. NCBI lineage: Bacteria > Bacillati > Actinomycetota > Actinomycetes > Pseudonocardiales > Pseudonocardiaceae > Actinokineospora > Actinokineospora sp. PR83. Next base: position 55,407 of record NZ_JAJCXD010000038.1, on the reverse strand, counting down.
AGGCGTAGCTGGGCAGTGCGGGCGTCATCGAGGGTCTCCTCCGCCGTCGGTGTGCTCCCCGTCACCCTAGTTCCCCGCGCGGACCCGACGGGATTTCGAGCTTTCCTGGACACTGGGTGGTGTGCGATTGATCCTGAACCTCATCTGGCTCATCCTCTGCGGCTTCTGGATGGCCCTCGGCTACCTCGTCGCGGGCATCCTGTGCTGCATCCTGATCATCACGATCCCGTTCGGGCTGGCCTCGTTCCGCATCGCCAACTACGCGCTGTGGCCCTTCGGGCGCACGGTCGAATCGCGCCGAGACGCGGGGGCTGCCTCGCTGCTGGGGAACATCATCTGGATCGTCGTCGCGGGCTGGTGGCTGGCCATCGGCCACCTGGTGACCGGGGTGGCGCTGTGCGTCACGATCATCGGCATCCCGCTGGGCATCGCGAACTTCAAGCTCATCCCGGTCAGCCTGATCCCGCTCGGCACCCGCATCGTCCCGACCCCGGACCGCTACTACCCGGCCACGTACGCCCGCTGACCCCGCCGAGCTACCCCTTGGCGGGGTCGGCGGACCCGGCCCGCTCAGCGTCCACAGCGGACTCGGCGGGCTCGGCGGGCTCGGCCGCGGCTGCTCCGGCGTCGGTCGGTTCGGCGGTCTGCGCCGAGTCGGCGACCTGAGCGGACTCCCCCGACTCGGCGGACTCGGCCGCGGCCTCGGTGGCCTCGGAATCAGTGGCCTCCGGCTCGGCGGGCTCGGGCTCGGCGGACTCGGGTTCCGGCGGAGTCGCCTCGGCGGCTTCGCGGGCGCGTTCGGCCTCGGCGATCGCGGCGTCGAAGTCGGCCTCGTCGGCGGCTGTGGACGACCACGGCAGCTTGACCACCAGGCACGGGCCGCCGACGAACAGGCCCGCGTCGACGCCGAGGGCCTTGCCGCCCGCGTACTCGTAGGGGCCCTCGATCAGCGCCGGGGGCAGGCCGAGCTGGTCGGCGATGACGCTGTGGCCGTGGATGACCATCCGCCCGCCGTAGGCGCCGAGCAGCCGGTCGACCGCCTCTTCCCCGTGCGGGCCGCGGAAGGCGTACCTGGTCGTCATCCGGCGCCACAGCTCCCACCACTGCACCAGGTCGTCGGAGTGCAGGATCTCGCGGACCGAGGCGTTCACCGTCTCCAGGTCCTCGCCCCAGCCGAGGTACTCCAGGGTGTCGGAGTGCATCAGCAGGTCCTCGCCGACCAGGGCCACCACCGGGCGGTCGGTGAGCCAGTCGACGTGCGCGGGGGTCAGGGCCTCCTGGTCCGACAGCAGGCCGCCGTTCATCTCCCAGCTCCTGGCGAAGCTGCGCGGGCCGAAGTCCGACGGGACGTCGGTGTCGCCGAACCGGTGCATCCCCAGCAGCAGGATCTCGTGGTTGCCGAGGAGGGTCTCCACCCGGCCGCCCGCCGCCGCCGCTTCCGCCGACAGCCGCATGACCAGCTCGATCACGCCGATGCCGTCCGGGCCGCGGTCGACGAAGTCGCCGAGGAACCACAGGTGGGCGGTGCCGCCGGTCCAGGTCCCACCGGGGTCGACCAGGCCTACCTCGTGCAGTGCGGCCACCAGTTCGTCGCGGTGGCCGTGCACATCGCCGACCACGTAGGTCGCGACGGGCTCAACAGGGTCGTGCTCCACACCACTGACGATAGGCGAGGGGTGAAACGCGTGCGCAGCGATGGTCCCCGTGGTGACCTGGGGTGTTCACCCGGTGGGAAAGGGTTCGGCCGTTCGGCCCACGAGATCGGCCACCGATTCGATCACCCGGGTGGGCCGGTAGGGGAAGCGGTCGGCGGTGTCCAGGCCGGAGATGCCGGTCAGCACCAGGATGGTCCGCAGGCCCGCTTCCAGGCCGCTGCGGACGTCGGTGTCCATCCGGTCGCCGATCATCAGGGTGTTCTCGGAGTGGGCGCCGAGCGCGCGCAGGCCCGAGCGCATCATCAGCGGGTTGGGCTTGCCCACGTAGTAGGGGGCGCGGCCGGTGGCCCGCTCGATCAGGGCGGCGACCGCGCCGGTGGCGGGCAGCGACCCCTCGCGGCTGGGGCCGGTGGCGTCGGGGTTGGTGGCGATGAACCGGGCCCCCTGCTCGACCAGGCGGATGGCGCGGGTGATGGCGGTGAAGCTGTAGGTGCGGGTCTCGCCGAGCACGACGTAGTCCGGGTCGCGGTCGGTGAGGGTGTAGCCGATCTCGTGCAGGGCGGTGGTCAGGCCCGCCTCGCCGATCACGTACGCCGAGCCGTGCGGGCGCTGGCTGTCGAGGAAGCGGGCGGTGGCCAGCGCGGAGGTCCAGATGGACTTCTCCGGCACGTCGAGGCCGGTGCGCAGCAGGCGGGCGCGCAGGTCGCGCGGGGTGTAGATGGAGTTGTTGGTCAGCACCAGGAAGGGGTTTCCCGCGGCGGTCAGCTCGGCGATCAGCTCGGCCGCTCCCGGGATGGGGTGCTCCTCGTGCACCAGCACGCCGTCCATGTCCATCAGGTACGTCCAGACCATGGCGCAGACGCTACCCAGCCGCGGCGGTCCCGGCCGGGTGGACGGCGACGGCGGCGGCCTTGACGCTGAGGTGGACGGGGGTGCCGGGTTCCAGGGCCAGGTCGGCGACGGCGGCGGGGGTCAGGTCGGCGGCGAGGCCGGTGACCCAGGGCGGGCCGCCGGGGGTGGCGGCGGCGCGGACCCGGACGGTGTCGCCGTGCGGTTCGAGTGCGGCGACGACGGCGGGGAAGACGTTCCGGGGGCTGCCCTGGGCCGGGCTGGTGTAGACGGCGACGTCGGCGGGGCGGAAGACGGCGACGGCCGGTTCGCCGGGCGGTCCCGCCGCCGCGGCGACGAGGGTGCCGTCGGGGGTGCGCAGGCCCGCCGGGTCGCCGGTGCCGGAGACGAGGTTGAGGCCCGCGACGCGGGCGGTGAACGCCGTGCGCGGGCGCGACAGCACCGCGCGGGTCGGGCCGTCCTCGACGACCCGGCCGTCGGCGAGGACCAGGACGCGGTCGGCGAGGGCGAGGGCGTCGAGCGGGTCGTGGGTGACCAGCAGCGCCGTGCGCCCGGTCGCGGCCAGCACGCGGCGGACGACCCCGCGCAGGACCGGGGTGGCGTCGACGTCGAGGGCGGCGAAGGGTTCGTCGAGCAGCAGCAGCCCCGGTTCGGCCGCCAGGGCCCTGGCCAGGGCCACCCGCTGCGCCTGGCCGCCGGAGAGCGCGGCGGGTCGGCGGGCGGCGAACTCCGCGGCGCCCACCTCGGCCAGCCAGTGCCGGGCCACCTCGTGCGCGCGCCCGCGCCGCGCCCCGGCGGCGCGGGGGCCGAAGGCGACGTTCGCCAGGGCGGTCAGGTGCGGGAAGAGCAGCGCGTCCTGCGCCAGCAGCCCGACGCCGCGCCGGGCCGGGGGCACTCGGACGCCGGTGGCGGTGTCGGTCAGCACCCGGCCGTCGACGGTGACGCGGCCGTGGTCGGGCAGCAGCAGCCCGGCGAGGACGTCGAGCAGCGTGGACTTGCCGGAGCCGTTGGGGCCCAGGACGGCGACGACCTCCCCGGCCGCCACCTCGACCGCGGCGTCCAGGGTGAACCGGTCCCGCGCCACCCGCACCCGCGCGGACAGCCCGGTCACCGCTGTCCCCGCAGCGCGCGGGGCCGGGCCGCGGCGATCACCGCGACGGCCACGACCACCAGCAGCAGCGACAGCGCCACCGCACCGTCCACATCGGTCTCGGCGAGCAGGTACACCTGGAGCGGCAGGGTCCGCGTGACGCCCTCCAGCGAGCCCGCGAAGGTGATCGTCGCGCCGAACTCCCCCAGCGCGCGGGCGAACGAGAGCACCAGGCCGGAGCCCAGGGCGGGCAGCACCAGCGGCACGGTCACCCGCCGGAACACCGTCCACGGCCGCGCCCCGAGCGTCGCCGCGATCGCCTCGTACCGCTCCCCCGCGGTGCGCAGCGCCCCTTCCAGGCCGACGACGAGGAACGGCATCGCCACGAACACCTGGGCGATGACCACCGCGGCGGTCGTGTAGGGGATGCGGACGCCCGGCAGGTGCGAGCCGAGCAGGCCGCCGCGCCCCAGCAGGTACAGCAGCGCGAGCCCGCCCACGACCGGCGGCAGCACGAGCGGCAGCAGCACCACCGCCCGCAGCACCCGCACCCCCGGTACCCGCGACCGCGCGAGCACGACGGCGAGCGGGCCGCCCAGCAGCAGGCAGAGCACTGTGGACAGTGCGGCGGTCCGCAGCGACAGGCCGAGCGCCGCCACCGCGCCGGGGCTGGTGACCCTGGTGGGCAGCGAGGACAGGTCCGAGCGCGCGACGAGCCCGACCACCGGGAGCACCACCAGGGCCAGCGCGACCGCGGCGGGCACCCACAGCAGGGCAGGCAGGCCGGTGCGGACCCGCCGGTCCCGGGTGCTCACGGCGTGCCGAACCCGGCCTCGGCCAGTCGCGCCCGACCGCCGGGGCCGCGCACCAGGTCCACGAACTCCCCGGCGAGGTCGGCCTGCGGGGCAGCCTTGAGCACGGCGATCGGGTAGTCGTTGACGGCCTCGTCCGCCTCGGGGAACCCGACCGCGGTGACCGCGTCGCCCGCGGCCTTGGCGTCGGAGACGTAGACCAGGCCCGCGTCGGCCTCGCCTGCCCGCACCTTGGTGAGCACCGCCTTGACGTCCTGCTCCTCGCTGGCGGGCCGGAGGGCGACCCCGGCGGTGTCGGCGGCCTTTTCCGCCGCGGCCCCGCACGGCACCTGCGGTGCGCACACGACCACCGTCACGCCCTCCCGGCCCAGGTCGGCCAGGCCGGTGACCTTCGCCGGGTTGCCCGGCGGGGTGACGATGGTGAGCTTGTTGGTCGCGAACACCACCGCGGGGGCGGCGAGCAGGGCCTGCACCTTCTCCATGGTGGCGGTGTCGGCGGAGGCGAAGACGTCGGCGGCGGCGTCGTTGGCGATCTGCTGGGCCAGGGCGGACGACCCGGCGAAGTTGAGCCGGACGTCGACGCCGGGGTGCTCGGCCTCGAACCGGTCCGCCAGCGCGGTGAAGGACTCGGTGAGCGAAGCGGCGGCGAAGACGGTCAGCACCCCGCCCCCCGGGTCCGAGCCGGTGCCGCAGCCCGCCAGGGCGAGGGCAGCGGCAGCCAGGGCGACGAGCTTGCGCATGCGGGATCTCCTCGGGAGGGGTCAGGGCGTTTCGACGATGACCTGGGTCGCCTTGACGACCGCGACCGCCAGCGAGCCGGGCGCCAGGCCCATCTCGCGGACGGCCTCGCTGCTCATCAGCGACACCACCCGGTGCGGGCCGCACTGGATCTCGACCTGGGCCATGACCGTGTCCTGCACGACCGCGGTGACCAGGCCGACGAACCGGTTGCGCGCCGAGCGCCCGACACCGGTGGGGTCGGGCGCCGCCTCGGCCTGCGACCGGGCGAACTCGGCCAGCACCGCGCCGTCGACCACCTTGCGGCCGGAGGCGTCGAGCCCGGCGGTGAGGTGGCCCGCGTCGACCCAGCGGCGGACGGTGTCGTCGCTGACCCCCAGCAGGCGTGCGGCGTCGGAAAACCGATAGTGCGGCATGGAACAGACCATAGTGCCGCATCTGCGGTTTCGTGCTGGAGAAACCCGAGGTATCGGCTTTTGCTGCCCCGGCGACCCCATCCGCCCGGCGACTACCCTCGAACCGGTGAGCATGGTCGATCTCGGATTGCCCGTCGTGCCGAGCGTCGCCGGACGCCCCGACAACCCCCGGCTGGTGGACGGCTTCGGCCGGGTCGCCACCGATCTGCGCGTGTCGCTGACCGACCGGTGCAACCTGCGCTGCACCTACTGCATGCCCGCCGCGGGCCTGGACTGGATGCCCGGTTCGCAGATGCTGTCGGACGCGGAACTGGGTCGGCTGATCCGGATCGCGGTCGAGGACCTGGGCGTCACCGACGTCCGGTTCACCGGCGGCGAGCCGACCCTGCGCAAGGGCCTGGAGGAGCTGATCGCCTCCGTCGCGGCCCTGCGGCCGCGTCCGCGCATCTCGATGACCACCAACGCCGTCGGCCTGGCCAGGCGGGCCGACGCGCTGCGCGCCGCCGGGCTCGACCGGGTGAACGTCTCGCTGGACACCGTGCGCCGGGAGCGGTACGCCGAGCTGACCCGCCGCGACCGGCTCCCCGACGTCCTCGACGGCCTCGCCGCCGCCCGCGCCGCCGGGCTGACCCCGGTGAAGGTCAACGCGGTGCTGCTGCGCGGGGTCAACGACGACGAGGCGGCCGACCTGCTGCGGTTCTGCGTCGAGCACGGGTACGCGCTGCGGTTCATCGAGCAGATGCCGCTGGACCCGCAGCACGGCTGGGACCGCTCGGAGATGGTGACCGCGGCGGAGATCCTGGAGCTGCTGGGCGCGGAGTTCGCGCTGACCCCGTCGCCGACCGCGCGCGGGGCCGCCCCGGCCGAGCGCTGGCTGGTCGACGGCGGACCGGCCGACGTCGGCGTGATCGCCTCGGTGACCCGGCCGTTCTGCGGCGACTGCGACCGCACCCGGCTCACCGCGGACGGGGCGCTGCGGTCGTGCCTGTTCAGCACGACCGAGACCGACCTGCGCGGCCCGCTGCGCGCGGGCGCGGCGGACGCGGAGATCGCCGACCGGTGGCGGGCGGCGATGTGGGGCAAGCTCGCCGGGCACGGCATCAACAACACGGGCTTCGCCCAGCCCGACCGGCCGATGAGCGCGATCGGGGGCTGACCGGTGGTCGAGACCGAGGTGCGGGTGCGGTATTTCGCGGGCGCGCGCGCGGCCGCGGGCGTGCGGGAGGAGACAGTGCGCCTGCCCGCGGGCGCCACCGTGGCCGACGCGGTGGCCGCCCTGGGCGCCCGGCACGGTGCGGCGCTGGCGCGGGTGCTGCCCGCGGCGAGCTTCCTGCTGGACGGCGTCGCTGTCCGTGACCGCGACATCCGGCTGCCCGATGTCACCGGTTTGGACGTTCTGCCCCCTTTCGCGGGCGGCTGAGGGGCTTCCCGAACGGCCCAACGACGTGGGTTCGGCGTAAGGCAGGTCTCACCCTCGGTGAATTATCTCGGGGAGGACACAGCGGAATAACGGCCCGGGTTACCCCTCTCAACAGCAAAAACCTGGGGGATCGTTTGAGGTTGCGCGGCGTTACTGTGATGACGGTCACGCCCCTTCCGATTTCCGTAAGCCCTCGCGGTTACGTACCGTCGCTTTCGGTCGGACCCGAAACCGACCACGCAGTACCCGGGAGTCCGTAGTGCCGAACCCTGTCCGGCGGCCTCTCGGGAATCAACCCCGAGCGAAAGCGACTCTCGGACAGGGGCGAGGGACCACGGACGGTCACGGGCAACCGGGACCGCAGTGGAGCCGGGTGACCACCACCGGCCGGGCCGCACCACGGGCCCGACCCGCAGCGTTGATCACGCAGGCACGGGAGCCAGAGATACTTAAATGTCCTACCGAGGCAAGCACCGCAAGCCGTCCACCACCAAGCGCGCCATCGCCCGCGTCGTCGTCGCGGGTGTCGCGGTCGGCGCCCCGATGGCGGTCGCCGCGACCCCGGCCTCGGCCGACACCGTGAACTGGGACGCGATCGCGCAGTGCGAGAGCGGTGGCAACTGGGGCATCAGCACCGGTAACGGCTACTACGGCGGCCTCCAGTTCAGTCCGAGCACCTGGCGCGCCAACGGCGGCAGCGGCTCCGCGCACAACGCGAGCCGCGAGGAGCAGATCCGCGTCGCGGAGAACGTGCTCAAGACCCAGGGCATCGGTGCCTGGCCGGTGTGCGGCAAGAAGTCGGGCAGCTCCGCCAAGCCCGCCACCGCCGCCGCGAAGAAGCCGGTGACGTCGAAGAAGGCGACCCCCGCGCAGAAGAAGGCCGCACCCAAGGCCACCACGAAGGCCGCGGCCCCGAAGGCGACCACGAAGAAGGCGGCCCCCACCGCCCCGGTCGCCGCGGTGAGCACGTCGAACCCGGCCGGTGACTACACCGTGCTCGCGGGCGACACGCTGTCGAAGATCGCCAACCAGCTCAACGTCGCCGGTGGGTGGCAGTCGCTGGCCGAGAAGAACAAGAACTTCATCAGCGACCCGAACCTGATCCTCGTGGGCCAGAAGATCGCCACGAAGTAGGTTCTCCCGCGCCGAGTGCTCCCGAGCCCCCGCCGTCCGTTCCGGGCGGCGGGGGCTCGGTCGTGCTCGGGGCAGGCGCCCGCGATCAGGGCCTGCGGTCAGGGGTAGCGGCCAGAGCCGGCGGGAGTGGGGGCGGCGGGCAGAGCCAGCGGTCAGGGGCAGAGTGGTCAGGGCCTGCGGTCAGGGGCGGCGGGCAGGCCCAGGGGGCAGAGCCTGCGATCAGGGGCAGTTGACCCACTCGTCGGTGCCGTCGATGAACCGCTGGTGCTTCCAGATCGGCAGCCGGGCCTTCACCTCGTCCACCAGCCGCGCGCAGGTGGCGAACGCGGCGCCCCGGTGGTCGGCGGCGACGGCGACGGCCAGGGCGGTGTCCCCGATCGCCAGGTCGCCGACCCGGTGCGAGACCGCCAGCGCGCGCACCCCCGGGGAGGACGCGGCGACGTCCGCGGCGACCTCGGTGATGACGTCCCCGGCGCTGGGGTGGCCCTCGTAGGTCAGGGACGCGACGCCGCGCCCGCCGTCGTGGTCGCGCACGACCCCGGCGAAGGTCACCACGGCGCCCGCGGCGCGGTGGTCGACCAGGGCGGCGTGCTCGTCGACCGACAGCGCGTCCCCGGACACCTCGGCGCGCAGCACCGCAGCGGGCACACCGGCGGACGGGTCCGGGTGCCCACCGGACGACCGCCCGACGTCCGACACCCCGACCCGGTGGCCGGACTGCTGCGCGGCGGGATCGGCCTGGGGCTGCCCGGCGAGGCCGGCTTGCTGCGGCGCGGCAGGACCGACCGGCTGCTGCGCGGTGAAGCCAGCCTGCTGCGGTGCGGCGGGGTCGGCGTGGTGCTGCCCGGCGGGGCCGGCCTGCTGCTGCCCGGCAGGACCGACCGGCTGCTGCGCGGTGAAGCCAGCCCGCTGCGGCGCGGCGGGGTCGGCGTGGTGCTGCCCGGCGGGGCCGGCCTGCTGCTGCCCGGCAGGACCGACCGGCTGCTGCGCGGTGAAGCCAGCCCGCTGCGGCGCGGCGGGGTCGGCGTGGTGCTGCGCGGTGGGGGCCGGGTGGTCGCCGCCGTGGAGTTGGTCGACGGCGTGGGCCAGGACGCCGTCGAGGACGGCGAGGCCGTCGCGGACGCCGCCGGTGGAGCCGGGCAGGTTGACCACCAGGGTGCGACCGGCGACCCCGGCCAGGCCGCGCGACAGCACGGCCGTGGGCACCCCCGGCAGGCCCGCGGCGCGGATGGCGTCGGCCAGGCCGGGGACCTCGTGGTCGAGCACGGCGCGGGTCGCCTCGGGGGTGCGGTCGGTGGGGTTGATGCCGGTGCCGCCGGTGGTGAGGACGACGTCGACCGAGTCGGCCACGGCCGCGCGCAGCGCCGCCTCGACCGGGGCGCCGTCGGGGACCACGGCCGGGTCGGGCGTGGCGAAGCCGCGGTCGCGGAGCCAGGCGGCGATCAGCGGCCCGGTCCTGTCCGGGTAGACCCCGCCCGCCGCCCGGTTGGAGGCGGTGATCACCCGGCCGGTGCGGTCGCTCATGCTTCTCCCCTGCTCCAGGTGCCGGTCTTGCCGCCGTCCTTGCGGTCGACGCGGACCTGGTCCAGCACGGCGGCGGGGTCCACGGCCTTGATCATGTCGTGCAGGGTGAGCCCGCAGACCGCCACGGCGGTCAGCGCCTCCATCTCGACCCCGGTGCGGTCGGCGGTGCGGGCGGTGGCGGTGATGCGCACCTCCGACCCGGACGCCTCCAGGTCGACCTCCACCCCCGTCAGCGCGATCGGGTGGCACAGCGGGACGAGGTCGGGGGTCCGCTTGGCGCCCATGATCCCGGCGATCCGGGCGGTGGCCAGCGCGTCCCCCTTGGGCAGCCCGTCGCGCAGCAGCAGCCCCACCACCTCCTCGGTGGTGCGCACCACCCCGGACGCGACCGCCACCCGGGCGGTCACCGCCTTCTCCGACACGTCGACCATCCGGGCGGCGCCGGAGGCGTCCACATGGCTCAGTTCACCCACGTGCCGATGCTACGGCCCGGCGGCCCGGCCGACGGGGGCAGTGCCGACCGGAACACCCCGGACTAGGCCGGGGCGGTCGCGGCCTTGCGGACGGCGTCGGCGACAGCCGGGGCGACGGCGGCGTCGAAGACGCTGGGCACGATGAACGAGGCGTTGAGCCGCTCCCCGTCGACCACGTCGGCGATGGCGTCGGCGGCGGCGAGGAGCATCTCGTCGGTGATGGTGTGGGCCTGGGCGTCGAGGAGGCCGCGGAAGACGCCGGGGAAGGCCAGCACGTTGTTGATCTGGTTCGGGTAGTCCGAGCGGCCGGTGGCGACGACCGCGGCGTGCCGCTGGGCCTCCAGCGGGTCGATCTCCGGGTCGGGGTTGGCCAGGGCGAACACCACCGGGTCGGCGGCCATGGTGGCGACCTGCTCGGCGCCGAACAGGTTGGGCGCGGACACGCCGATGAACACGTCCGCCCCGACCAGCGCGTCGTGCAGCCGACCGGACACCCCGTCGCGGTTGGTGTTGGCGGCGACCCAGCGCAGGTTCGCGTCGGTGTCGCCGCGGTCGCCGTGCACGATGCCGTCGACGTCGACGGCCAGGATGTCGGCGGGGCCGAGCTTGTCGCCGGTGTGGCGTTGCAGCAGCAGGCGGATGATCGCCGAGCCCGCCGCGCCGACGCCGCAGACCACGACCTTGCAGTCGGACAGGTCCTTGCCGACGACCCGCAGCGCGTTGCGCAGGGCGGCGACCACGCAGATGGCGGTGCCGTGCTGGTCGTCGTGGAACACCGGGATGTCGAGCTTCTCCCGCAGCCGGGCCTCGATCTCGAAGCAGCGCGGCGCGGCGATGTCCTCCAGGTTGATGCCCCCGTAGACCGGGGCGATCAGCTCCACCGTGCGGATGATCTCCTCGGTGTCCTGGGTGTCCAGGCACACCGGCCACGCGTCGACCGAGCCGAACTTCTTGAACAGCGCCGCCTTGCCCTCCATCACCGGCAGCGCGGCGGCGGGGCCGATGTTGCCCAGCCCGAGCACCGCCGACCCGTCGGTGACCACGGCGACGGTGTTGCGCTTGATGGTCAGCCGCCGCGCGTCGTCCGGGTTCTCCGCGATCGCGGTGCACACCCGGGCCACGCCGGGGGTGTAGGCGCGGGAGAGGTCGTCGCGGTTGCGCAGCGCGACCTTGGCGGTGACCTCGATCTTGCCGCCGAGGTGCATCAGGAAGGTGCGGTCGGAGACCTTGCGCACCTCGACCCCGGGCAGCGCGCCGAGGGTGTCGGAGATGTCGCGCGCGTGGTTGGCCGACATCGCGTTGCAGGTGATGTCGACCACGACCCGGTCGGTGTGCGACTCGACCACGTCGAACGCGGTGATGACGCCGCCGACCCGGCCGACCGCGCTGGTGAGGTCACCCGCGGCCCCGGCGGACGGGGGCGCTTCGACCCGGACGGTGATGGAGTAACCGGGACCGGGGACGGGCATGTCGCTGCGCTCCAACTTCGGCGATCGAGGAACGAGCGCAGCTTAGCCCTGTCCGGTGGTCACAAATCCCACCGGGCGAACCTGTCCGGCGGTGAGCGACCGGGCCTAGGGGGCGTCCTGGCGGTTGATCTCGGTGACCGGGTGCACGTAGGGCACCGAGTCGAGCGGGAACGTGGTGTCGCCGAACGGGGACAGCGCGCCCTGGCGGTCCGAGTGCAGCTCGGTGACCGGGTGCGACCCGTTGTCGTCGCCGCGCCACTCGGGGTCGATGCGGTGCTTGACGCGGTCCTTCTTGGCGACCTTCGCCACGGCTCCTCCTCGGTTGGCACTGCGGTTCCGGCGAGTACCGAGGTTACCGGAACCACCGTGCGTATACCGTGGTCAGGGTGTCCGGCCCCACGCTCACCGACTGGCTCCGCGCCAGGGACGACGAGACGCTGGCCGCCGTGCTGCGCGCCCGCCCCGACCTGGCGACCCCCCGACCGGCGGACACCGCCGTGCTGGCCACCCGCGCGGGCTCCCGCGCGTCGGTGGCCAGAGCCGCGGAGGGCCTGGACACGTTCACCCTGGCCGTCCTCGACGCCCTGCTCGCCGCCGACGCCGACCGCGCCCCGGTGCCGCTGCGGCGGGTGGTCGAGCACCTCCCCCCGGGCACCCCGGAGGAGGCCGTCCGCGCCGCCGTCGACCGGATGCGCGCCCTGGCCCTGGCCTGGGGCGAGGACGACGCGCTCGCGCTGCCCCCGGCCGCCAGGGAGGCGGGCGGCCCCACCGCGGCCCTGGGCAGGCCCGCGCCCGCCCTGGAGTACGCGGACGTCCCGGCGCTGGTCGAGGCCCTGCCCGAGGACGAGCGCAAGGTGTTGGCGACCCTGGCGGGCGGTCGCCCGGTGGGCCGCACCCGCGACGCGGCGACCGTGCTGCCGCTGGCGCAGGCCAAGACCCCGATCCAGCGCCTGCTGGCCAGGGGCCTGCTGACCCGGTTGGACGCGGAGACGGTGGAGCTGCCCGGCCAGGTCGGCGCTGTCCTGCGCGGCACCCCGACGTCGGTGGCGGTCACCGAACCCGAGCTGCGCACCACCACCCGCAAGGCCGCCCTGGTCGACTCGACCGCGGCGGGCGCCGCCCTGGAGCTGGTGCGCCACGTCGAGACCCTGGTCCGCCTGTGGTCGGCCGAGCCGCCACCGGTCCTCAAGTCCGGCGGCCTGGGGGTCCGCGACCTGAAGAAGGTCGCCCGCGTCACCGAGCTGTCCGAGCGGGACGCCACCCTGCTGGTCGAGGTGGCCGCCGCGGCGGCCCTGGTGGCCGACAACGAGGCGGCCACCCCGGAGTGGGTCCCGACCAACCACGCCGACCTGTGGTCGGCCGCCACCCCGGCGAACCGCTGGGCCACCCTCGCCACGGCCTGGCTGGACCTGCCCCGCCTCCCCGGCCTGGGCGGTCTGCGCGACGCCAAGGACCGCATCCTGGCGCCGCTGTCCGACGAGCTGCGCAGGCCCGCGGCCCCGGTGGAGCGCCTGCGGGTGCTCGACGTGCTGGCCGGGCTGCGCGCGGGCACCGGTGTCACCGACCCGGACGACCTCGCCGCGGTCCTGGCCTGGCGGGCCCCCCGCCGCGGCGGCAGGCTGCGCGACGAGATGGTCCGCTGGACCCTCGCCGAGGCCACCACCCTGGGCCTGGTCGCCCTGGGTGCCCTCAGCGGCCCCGGCCGCACCCTGGTGGCGGAGGGCGCGGCCCCGGCGGCCAAGCGCATGGCCGAGGCCCTGCCCGACCCCATCGACCACGTCCTGGTCCAGGCCGACCTGACGGTGGTCGCCCCCGGCCCCCTGGAACCCCACCTGGCCGCCCGCATCACCGAGACGGCCGACGTCGAGTCGGCGGGCAGCGCCACGGTCTACCGGGTCAGCGAGTCCTCCATCCGCCGAGCCCTGGACGCGGGCCGCTCCGCGGCCGACCTGCACGAACTCTTCACGACGAAGTCCAAGACCCCCGTCCCCCAGTCCCTCGAATACCTCATCGACGACGTCGCCCGCCGCCACGGCCGCCTCCGGGGAGGCGCCGCCACCTCGTTCCTGCGCTGCGACGACCCCGCCCTGATCGCCGAGGTGGCCGCCAGCCCCGCCGCCGCCACCCTGCAACTGCGCAAGATCGCCCCCACGGTCCTGGTCAGCCCCCTGCCCCTCCTGGAAATCCTCGACGACCTCCGAGCAGCGGGTTTCGCCCCCGCCGCCGAGGGCGCCGACGGCCAGGTCGTCGACCTGCGCCCCACCGGCCGCCGAATCCAAACCCCCGCCAAGGCGCTGCGCCGAGCGGTGGCCCGCACCCCCGGCCCCGACCAGCTCACCGACATGGTCGCCGCCATGCGAGCGGGCGACCGGGCAGCCGACAGCAGGCGCGGCCGCACGGTGTCGGCGAAGTCCGGCTCCGGCTCCGGCGCCAACACAGCCGAAACCCTCGCCCTCCTCCAAGAGGCCACCCGAGCCCAACAGGCGGTCTGGATCGGCCTGGTCGACGCCCACGGCGTGGCCAGCCAACGGGTGATCGAACCCCTCCGCATCGGCGGCGGCATCCTGGAGGGCAAGGACCCCACCAGCGAGGAAATCCGCCGCCTTCCCCTCCACCGCATCACCAGCGCAGCCCTGGTCGAGTCAGAGAGCTAGCCCCAGCCCCGACCGAATCAGAGAACCAAGCCGACAACCACAAACAAAAGCCCGGACGAGCCCCCTCGCCCGGGCTTCACTCCCCCAACTCGTCGGTCTGCAACGAAACCGCCGCCCTGCCACCCAACGCCCCCACCCACCCAACCTGACCAGGGGGAGACCTGACCCACTCCCGGCCGCAGTCAGCTCCGCGAACTCGGTGTCAAGGGTGGCCGTAGGCCATCGGCGAAGCCGACGCCGAAGGCGCCCTTGACGCCGAGTTCGCGGAGCTGAACAATCGCGGCCTCCCAGGGTCAGATCCCCAACCCCGCCACAAGCACCTCAAAGGCGCAGCCGCCCAGCCACCACAGGCCGCGCAGCCACAAGCCCCCAGAGGCGCAGCGAGCAGCCAAGAAAGCAGCAAGCAGCAGGTCAGCCCGCGCGCGACATCCGCTGCTGCATGGCGTGCTCCACCAGCGTGATCAGCGTTTCCTTCGTCGAGTCCCGGTCCCGCGCGTCGGTCGTCACGATCGGCACCGACGGCTCGACCGTCAGCGCGTCCCGCACGTCGTCGATCCGGTGGTGCAGCACCCGGTCGAAGCAGTTCAGCGCGATCACGTAAGGCAGCCCGCGGTCCTCGAAGAAGTCGATGGAGGCGAACGCGTCGGCCAGCCGCCGGGTGTCGACCAGCACGATGGCGCCGATGGCGCCGCGCACCAGGTCGTCCCACATGAACCAGAACCGGTGCTGCCCGGGGGTGCCGAACAGGTAGAGGATGAGGTCGGAGTCCAGCGACACGCGCCCGAAGTCCATGGCGACGGTCGTGGTGACCTTGTTCGGGGTCGACGACAGGTCGTCGACGTCCACGCTGGCCTCGGTCATGACGGCCTCGGTGGTGAGCGGGACGATCTCCGACACCGAACCGACCAGGGTCGTCTTGCCCACGCCGAACCCACCGGCCACGACGATCTTCGCCGAGGTCGTCGGCTGCGGGGATGCGCCGCCGCGCGCGCTGAGGGGACTAGAGCCTGCGGAGCCCACTGAGCACCCTTTCCATGAATTCGATCGACGGCCGGTCGCCCACGACCATGCCGCTCTGGTGGATCGAGACGAGGCCCATGCCCGCCATGTCGCCGATGAGCACCCGCGCCACGCCCAGGGGCAGCCGCAGGTGCGCGGCGACCTCGGCGACGGAGCGGGTGTCCAGGCACAGGCCGCAGATGGACCTGTGCTCGGGACGGACGGCGGCGTCGGGTACCCGGCCCCGGTCGCTGGTGGAGACCAGCGCCTCGATCGCCAGATCGTAGTCGGAGCGGGTGCGCCCGCCCGTCTTGGTGTACGGGCGGACCAGCGACCCGGTCTCGTGCGGTGCCGAATCGTAGAAGTCGCCGTGCCCGGCGAAGTCGGCTCGCGCGCCGAAGTCGGTGAAGGCCGCCGGTGCGGCGAAGTCGGGCTGTTCTGGCTCCGGGTCCAGGTCGGCCACCGCGGGGATCTCCTTGCTGTCCCAATCTGACTGGGACGGGATGCCCGCGTCGACGCCGGAGTCGCCGTAGAGGGTGGCGCTCGGGCCGCCGAACAGCCTGGCCCGGAAGCCGTCGATGTCGAACCGGTTCGGTGGTTCACCGAATTCGGTGTCGGAGAGGTCCTCCCACCCGCGCTCGGACATGGTCGTCTGCCTCCGCTCAGGCTCACCCATCAGCTGGTCCCGGGGATCGTCGATGTCCCGGTCCGGCTCGAACAGCTCCCGCCGCCCGGCCGCGCGCCGACCCGTGCTCATCGCTCGCCCACCCGTCTCGCCACCGTCTCCACCCGCTCAGTACTCCGTCATCGGCACTGTCACCGGCGCTGCGTGCCCTGCAACTGCGCGCGCAGCTCGGGGGTCATCTGCTGGCCGACCCGCTCCACGAGCAGGGTCATCTCGTACGCGACCAGGCCGATGTCGCAGTTCGGCGCGGCCAGGACGGCCAGGCAGGAGCCGTCCGAGATCGACATGAGGAACAGGTAGCCGCGGTCCATCTCGACCACGGTCTGGTTCACCCCGCCCGCCTCGAAGCAGCGCGCCGCGCCCGCGGTGAGGCTCACCAGCCCGGAGGCGACGGCGGAGAGCTGTTCAGCGCGGTCGCGGGGCAGGCCCTGCGAGCCCGCCAGCAGCAGCCCGTCGGCGGACACCACCACGGCGTGCGCCGCGCCGGGGACCTGACGGACGAAATCGGTGATGAGCCACCCGAAGCTACCGGGCTGGTGTACGGACGCGGTCGTCACTCCTGCTCCTCGTCTTGGCGGCTCTCGTCAGAACCGGTCTGGTCTCCAGGGTAGGCGTCGACGAGGGCGTGCCGCCCCCGCCTCACGCCTTGCTGGAAGCTGGACATGCGACCGCGGACGGCGTCCGCGGTGCGGGGCGGGAGCGGAGGCGCCGCGGCGGACTGCTCCGCGGTCTCCTCCCTGGGGGCCGCCGACCCGGGCACCAGGTGTGCCTTGGGAACGCGTTTCGGCAGGCCCGCCGTGGTCATGGTGTCCGAGGTGGTGTCCAGCAGGGCCCTGGCCCGCTGCCACCCGTCGTCGCCAGGCGACTGCCAGGCGGCGGCCCTGGCCGAGGAGATCCGCTCGGCCTCGGCGTCCTCGGGAACCTCGTCGACCGCGTCGCGGTGTTCGTCCTCGGCGTAATGGTCCGAGGCGTCCTGGGGGTCCGGGTGCCCGCCGTCGCCGTTCGCGGCGGGGTCGTGGGCACCGTTGGTCGAGCCGTTCGCCGAACCGCCGGAGCCGTTGCCCGAGCCGCCGGGGGCGTCGAGCCCGGCCAGCGGGTGCGGGGTGGAGCCGGAGTCGGTCGCCTCGAACCACTGCGAGAGCACGGCCTCGTAGATCGGCAGCCGCTCGGTCGGGGCGTCGAGGTCGCCGCGGTCCACCGGCTGCGGGGCCGGGCTGTCCTCGCGGCGGGTGAACGGCGCGTAGGCGTCGAAGCCGCCGTCGCGGCCGAAGCCGGTGCTGTGCCCGTTGAGGTCGGTGTCGGTCCGCTCCTGCGGCTCGGGCTCGGAGACCGGGAGCGAGCCGAACAGGTCGTAGCCGCTGTCCTCGACCCCGGGGCCGCGGTCCGGCTCCGGCTCGGGGTCCTGGGCGGCCGAGCGGCCGAAGGTGGAGATGTCGGTGCCGGAGAAGTCGAAGCCGTGGCCGTTGAGCCGGGCGCTGACCTCCTCCGGGTCGGCCGGGGGACCCCAGCCGCCGGTGTCCTCGATGCTGTCGCGCACGCCGAACTGCGGCTCGAAGGCCGGGAAGCCCGCGAGGTCGTCGGCGGAGCGCTCCACCGGGGACTCGGCCAGGATGCCGCCCTCGGCCTTGGGGGTGCGGTCGCGGTTGGCCCCGCCGAAGGCACCGGCGATGCCGCTGGCCTTGACCGCGGTGTCGCCGAACCCGGCGGTCTGCTGGATGACGCTGCCGCCCGCGCCGGTGGAGACCAGCGCGGCCGGGACGGTGATCCGCGAGATCAGCCCGCCCTCGATGTCCTCGTTGTCGCGCAGCCGCACCTTGATCTCGTGCCGCTTGGCCAGCCGGGCGACCACGTACAGGCCCATCCGGCGGGTCACCGCGACGTCGAGGTCCGGCGGGTCGGCGAGCCGGGCGTTGGTGGCCTCGATCTCGTCGGCGGTCATGCCGACGCCGGAGTCGGTGATCTGGATGGCCAGTTCCTTCTTGCGGGTCATGGCCATCCGCACGTAGACCTTCTTCTCCGGCTCGGAGAACGAGGTCGCGTTGTCCAGCAGCTCCGCGATCAGGTGGACCAGGTCGGACACCGCGCGGCCCTGCACGGAGATCTCCGGGGCCGAGAGCACCTCGATGCGGGCGTACTGCTCGACCTCCGAGACCGCCGCGCCGACGACCTCGGCGGCGGGGACCGGCCGGGAGAGCTGGCGGCTGAGGCCGGAGCCGGAGAGCACCAGCAGCGACTCGGAGTTGCGCCGCATCCGGGTCGCCAGGTGGTCCAGCTCGAACAGGCTGGCAAGCTGGTCGGGGTCCTGCTCGTCCTGCTCCAGCCGGTCGATCAGCGACAGCTGGCGCTCGACCAGGGTCTGCGACCGGCGGGACAGGTTGACGAAGATCGAGTTGATGTTGTCGCGCAGCAGCGCCTGCTCGGTCGCCATCCGGACCGCCTGGTCGTGCACCGCGTCGAAGGAGCGGGCGAGCTGGCCGGTCTCCTCGCGGGTGAACACCGGGACCGGGTCGACGGCGTTCTTCGACGCCTCCACCGGGTCGGGGTCGGCGAGGATGCGCTGCACCGTCTCCGGCAGCCGCCGGTTCGCCACGTCCAGGGCGTCGCGGCGCAGCACGCGCAGCGGCACCAGCAGCGAGCGGGCGACCAGGACGGTGACGCCGAGGGCGAGCAGGATGGCCAGCAGCACGATGGCCGCGTCGCGCCAGGCGTTGAAGGCGGCGTCGTCTGCGGACTGCTGGGCCCGGCCGCGCAGCTTCTCCAGCAGCGAGATCTCGACCCGGCGCATCGAGTCGGCGGTGACCTTGGCGTCGTTGATCAGCCGGGCGCCGTCGATCTGCAGCGGCTTGCCCTGGTCGGCGTTGTTCAGCGCGGTCTCCACGACCCGCGCGCGGTCGTCGACCTCGAAGCCGGAGAAGGTGTCGGCGAAGAACTGGGCCTCCACCGGGTCGGCGTTGGCGCGGAAGTTGCCGATCGCGGCGTTGTAGCTGGCCTCGGCGGCCCTGGCCTGCTCCTGCATCCCGGCCGGGAAGCCGCCGCGCGCCGAGGCGATCAACAGGATGGCGTTCTGCCTGCTGAGGAACTCCTTGGCCTGCACGATCGCCAGCGAGGTCGCGCCGAGCCGGGAGATCTCCGACTGGGCCAGCGTGGAGGTGAACTCCGCGCCCGCGGCCAGCACGTTCTCCAGCAGCGCGCTGTAGGCCCGGTAGACGGCCACGTCGGGGTAGAAGCTCGCGGTCGACAGCGCCGCGTTGCGCACCGCGCCGACGGCGCCGAGGCGGCCCGCGAGTTCGGCGAGCAGCTCGCCGTTGGTGGTGGAGCTGGCGGCGGCGGCCTGGGTCAGCTTGTTCAGGCTGGCGTTGGTGCGCTGGATCTGTCCCTGCATGGGGGCGGTGTCGCCGGTGCGGTTGCCCGCCACGAACGCGACCACCATGTTCCGCTCGCCCTGCAGGTCGTGCACCAGGGCGACGACGTCGAGGGTGGCGGTGATGCTGGTGGAGGCGTCGTCGAAGGTGGACGCGCGGTCGAGTTCACCGGCCGCGCGCAGCACGCCGAGGGCGATGGCGGTGATGATGGGGACCAGCAGGACGGCGATGAGCTTGGTGCGCAGCCGCCAGTTGCGCAGCCGCCAGCGCGAGCCGCCCTCGACGATCTTGCGACCGGAGCTTCTCGCCTTGGCCGCCGCGCCCGCCTCTACCTCGGACGTGGTGGGCCCACCGGTGTGGTCGGGCACTGCCAGCACTCTCCCTGCATCTGAGCCAGTAGCCCGTCGAGTCGGTGGCCGGCTTCGCACGGACAACTTCGCAGCAGGGGGACGGTCGCGTCACCGACTCCTGACGCGAGCCCCGCCGCGCCGGATTCGACCGAATCCGGGTTACCGACCGGTACCGCGCCAGCGCCTCCGTGCTGCTCGGCAGAGCGTACCCCTGGCTGTGGACACAGAAGGTAGCGAAGTCCACGTCACGATGTAACCCTTCCAGGGCATCGTCACAGGGAGTGGCCGACCGTTAGCCCAGTCGATCACTCTGATGTGTTAGGTAAACGCGGTTTACTTTAGGGGTCGTTTCACCCGTTTGGCGCTAACGCGCGGGACAACCCCAGAAAAAAGTTACTTACGGTAAACCCCAGGTCAGATGCCGTATCGAGTTCGCCCAGACGGGCCAACAGAACCGCCCGATTCAGTGAGAGAGTTCACCAGCAGATACCTGGTGCGCACTCATTGTGACCCGCATGGCAAGTCTCTACAGTGCGTCTCGGTCCAGGGGGAACTGCACCTCGGCAAACCACGTGCTCCTACGAGGAGAGGCTCCAATGCTTCGACGCTTTACCAGCGGACGGGCCCGCACCCGCCTGTCCGTCGCCGCCATGGCGATGACCCTGGCCGCCACCGTCAGCGGCTGCGGCCTGCTCGGCGGGGACGACTCCGGGGACTCCGCCGCCCAGTCGGGCAGCGGGTCGATCGAGAAGACCAAGGTCAAGGTCGGGGTGCTGCCCGTCGTCGACGTCGCGCCGTTCTACCTGGCCGTCGAGCAGGGCTACTTCAAGGAGGAGGGCCTCGACGTCGAGCCCGTGGTGATGGGCTCGGGCCCCGCGGCCATCAGCGGCATCCTCAACGGCGACCTCGACATCGCCTTCACCTCGTACCCGGCGCCGCTGCTCGCGCAGAGCACCAAGGTCGCCGACTTCAAGATCGTCGCGGACGCGCTCGCGGCCAAGCCCGGCCACCTGGTGGTCGTCGCCCCGCCGAACTCGGCGCTGAAGAAGCCCGCCGACGCGCCGGGCAAGCGGATCGCCATCACCGCGCGCAACAGCATGACGGACCTGGCCCCGATGTCGGTGCTCAAGACCGAGGGCGTCGCCTACGACCAGGTCCAGTGGGTCGAGATGTCCTTCCCGAACATGATCACCGCCATGCAGAACGGCGAGGTCGACGGCGCGGTCACCGCCGAGCCCTGGGTGACCATCGCGGAGAAGCAGCTCGGCGCGACCCCGGTGTTCGACGCCGCCTCCGGTCCCACGGCCGAGATCCCGATGTCCGGCTTCGTCGCGGTCAGCGGCAACGGCAAGTTCGCCACCACCAGCCCCAACACCATCGCGGCGTTCCAGCGCGCCCTGGGCAAGGCCCAGGCCCAGGCCACCGACCGGCCGAAGATGGAGCAGATGTTCGTCAAGTACGCGAAGATCGACAAGGAGACCGCGCAGCTCGTCACGATCTCCACCTACTCCACGTCGCTGGAGGCCAACCGCATCCAGCGGGTGGCCAACCTGATGAAGGAGTTCGGGGTGATCAAGGGCGACCTCGACGTGGCCTCGATGATCCCGAACGCGGGCACCACCGGCAAGTGACCGGGCAGCGGACGGGCTCGCGGGCCGCCGCGGGGCTGGTCGGTCTGGTCGGCACCTTCCTGGTCTGGGAGGTGGCGAGCCGGACCGGCCTGGTCCCGGCGTACTACCTGCGCCCCCCGTCGGTCGTGCTGCCCACCGCGGTCCGGCTGCTCGGCGACACCGGGTTCCTGCGGGCGCTGGTGGCCACCGTGTTCGCCACGCTGATCGCCGTCGCCGTCGCCGTGGCGGTCGCGGTGCCCGCCGGGCTGCTGCTGGGCAGCGTCACCTGGGTGCGCCGGGCGGTGATGACCCTGGTCGAGTTCCTGCGGCCGATCCCGTCGGTGGCGCTGATCCCGCTGGCGCTGCTGACCTTCGGCACCGGCCCGGACACCAAGATCGCCCTGGCGGTCTACGGCGGGCTGTGGCCGATCCTGTTCAACACCATGTACGCGCTCGACGAACTCGACCCGCTGCACGTGGAGACCGCCCGCGCCTTCGGCGTCGGCAGGCTCGGCGTGCTGGGGCGGGTGGCGCTGCCCAGCGCGGCGCCGTTCGTCCTCACCGGCGTCCGGCTCACCTTCGCCATCTCGCTGGCCGTCGTGGTCAGCGTCGAGCTGTTCGCCGGTGGCACCGTCGGGCTCGGGCAGTTCATCCTGGAGGCCAGCTCGGGGGCCTCGCAGATGGACGAGGTGCTGGCCGCGACGGTGCTGGCCGGGCTGATCGGGTACGGGGCCAACGCGGGCCTGGAACGGCTGAACAACCGGCTCTTCGCCTGGAACGCGCGCGGGGGTGAGCGGTGAACCTGCTGAAGGGGACCGCCCAGCGCTGGGTCGTGTTCGTGGTCGCGGTCGCGCTGTGGGAGCTGGTGACCCGCGCGGCCGACGACGTGTTCTTCCCGCCGCCGACGACCATCGCCGAGGCGGCCGGGCAGGTCTGGTTCTCGCCGCTGTTCGGCGAGCACGTGGTGCCCGGCGTCGGCCGGATGCTGCTGGGCTGGGCGCTGTCGGGGGTCATCGGGGTCGCGCTGGGCATCCTGCTCGGCCGCTCCCGCACCGCGATGGCCTACCTCGGCCCGACGTTCACCTTCATGCGCTCGATCCCGCCGCCGCTGCTGGTGCCGTTCTTCGCCGCGACCATCGGGGTCACCTCGATGCAGCTGCCGACGATCGTCTTCGGCGCGGTGTGGCCGGTGCTGCTCAACACCGTCGACGGCGCCCGCGCGGTGGACGACACCAAGGTCGACACGGCCAGGGCGTTCCGGCTCAGCGGGCCGCAGTGGCTGCTGGGCGTGGTGCTGCCCTCGGCGCTGCCGAAGGTCTTCGCGGGCCTGCGGCTGAGCCTGTCCATCTCGCTGATCCTGATGGTGATCTCCGAGCTGGTCGGCTCGATCAACGGCATCGGCAACCAGCTTGTGCAGGCGCAGCGCGACTACGACCTGCCGACCATGTGGGCCTGGATCGTGCTGCTCGGCGTGCTCGGCTACCTGTTCAACACCCTGCTGCTGCTGGCCGAGCTGCGCGCCCTGGCGTGGCAGCCGCGGCACTCACTCGAAGCGCAGTCCCTGGCGACCGGAGGATGACCGTGACCCCGACGATGCTGCAGGTCACCGACCTCGGCCACACCTACCAGTCCAAGGACGGCCCGTACGACGCCATCGACGCGCTCGGCTTCACCGTGGCCGCCGGTGAGCTGGTCTGCGTCGTCGGCCCGTCCGGGTGCGGCAAGTCGACGCTGCTGCGCACCATCGCCGGTCTGATCCGCCCCACCCGGGGTTCGGTCAGCCTGCACGGCACCCCGGTCGACGGGGTGCCGGAGGACCTGGCGGTGGTGTTCCAGGACTACAGCCGCTCGCTGTTCCCGTGGCTGACCGTGCAGCGGAACGTGGAGTTCCCGCTGCGCGGGCTGCCCAGGGCCGAGCGGGCGGCCCGCGCGGCCGAGGCGCTGGCCGCGGTGGGCCTGGAGCGGGCGGGCCGCAAGTACCCGTGGCAGCTCTCCGGCGGGATGCAGCAGCGGGTGGCGATCGCCCGCGCGCTGGCCTACCGCCCGGCGCTGCTGCTGATGGACGAGCCGTTCGCCTCGGTGGACGCGCAGACCCGCTTCGAGCTGGAGGACCTGCTGCTGCGCGTGCGCCGCGAGCAGGACACCACCATCCTGCTGGTCACCCACGACATCGACGAGAGCGTGTACCTGGGCGACCGGGTGCTCGTGCTGTCGAAGTCCCCGGCGTCGGTGGTGGCGCAGCTCCCGGTGAACCTGGGCGAGCACCGCGACCAGATCACCACGCGCGCGGGCGACGAGTTCGTGGAGCTGCGGGCGAAGGTGGCCGGGCTGCTGCAGGGCGTGCCGCAGACGGAACCGGTCGCCCCCTAGGCCGCTCGCGAACGGGGAGGCCCCGGCGGGTGGTCCGCCGGGGCCTCCCCGTTGGTGGAGCGCGTGTCGACAGCCGCGGCTACTGCTTGTCCTCCAGGCAGATCACCCTGGCGGGTTCGGTGTAGAGGCGGCCGTTGTTGGTGTTCGGGGCGCCCGCGCACGCCTCCTGGTCGGACTTGCCCTCGACGACGTCGAGCACCTCGGTCTGGGCACCCGCGCAGTCGACCTTCCGCGCCTTGGCGACCGAGTCCAGGTCGTTGAAGCACTCGCCCTTCTTGGCGTTGAGCATCAGGCACAGCGAGAAGTCCGAGCCGCGGCCCTCGCTGGTGTACTGCTGGTAGTTGCCCTCGGGGCACTTGGCGGAGGCGCTGTCGAGCTTCTTGGCGACCTGGAGCACGGCTTCGGCGCTGCCGCAGTCGATCTTCTCGACGTCGGCGTCGGTGGTGCTGGCGTTGTTGACCTTGATGCAGTCCCCGGCGTCCGCGCTGGCCGGGCTCTTGGTCAGGTTGACGACGGCGAGGATGCCGATCACCACCACGACCACGGCCACGATGGCCAGGCCGATCAGGCGGCCCTTGCTCTTCTTCGGCGGGGTGGGCGGCGGGCCGGGCGGCATCGCGTCCACCTGCACCGGCTGCTGGCCGAACGGGGGCGGCGGCTGCTGGCCGGGCACGCCCTGCGGCGGGGTGCCCGGGACCTGCCCGTACTGCGGCTGCCCACCGGGCGGGGTGCCCGGCCCGTACTGGGGCTGACCGCCCGGGGCCTGGCCGTACTGCGGCTGACCGCCCGGCGGGGTACCCGGGGCCTGCCCGTACTGCGGCTGCCCACCGGGCGGGGTGCCCGGGCCGTACTGGGGCTGACCGCCCGGCGGGGTGCCGGGGGCCTGCCCGTACTGCGGCTGTCCCCCGGGCGGGGTGCCCGGGCCTTGGCCGTGGGGCGGCTGGCCCTGGGGACCGGGCTGACCCGGCTGCTGCGGGTTCGACATCGTGCACCTCATGCGCTTCATCAACAGGAGTTCGCGGGGCCGCCCGGTCACGGGCCCCCAAGACGCGGACCGCACGGGCGTCGCAATCTAACGTGCGGATCGCGCGGGCATGACACGAACCGGCTAAACCGGATGCGGGTCACCGACGGTGAGCGTCCGAACGCGAGGGTGCGCGCGGGCTCAGGTCCCCGGCGTTTCCAGGCAGTAGACGACCGGCGGTTCCGGGTAGCCCAGGCCGTTGCCGCCGGGGCAGGGCGCCGGGTCGGAGGAGCCCTCGATGACCCGGGTCACCCGGATGGCCTCCACCGCGGTGCAGTCCGCCAGGCGGAAGGCGCGGTTCTCGTCGTCGGGCTCGTAGCAGCCGCCCTCGCGGAAGTTCGGCATCAGGCAGCGCAGCGCGCCGCCGTCGCGCAGCTCCCGGTAGGCGCCCTCCGGGCAGCCCGCCGCGCCGTCCTTCGTGGACGCGACGCGGAAGGTGGCCTCGTCGTCGTCGCAGGACAGCGGGGTGAACGCGGCGCTGTCGTCGTCGCCGGTGACCGAGGCGCAGTTCCCGGCGTCGGCGCTCGACCCGGGGGCCACGTACCGCAGGAACAGGAACGCCACCGCGAAGATGCCCACCGCGACGGCCGCCACCGCCCACGCGGGCAAGCGCTTGCGCGGCGCGCGGGCCGACGATCCGCCGTCCCCGGAACCGGTGTCGGGCTCGGCCGACATCGCGGGGATGAAGTGGGGCTCACCGTCGGGGTCGTGGTCCTTCTGCTCGTCCATGCGTGGCCTCTCGCACTCCGGGGCCTGCGACGGTAGCGGGCCGGGGAGGGTGGGAGTAAGCAGGCACCCGACGGCGTTTGACAGACTGGATCCCCAGTCGAGCGTAGGGAGCGACCGCACCGTGACCGACGGCCCGCTGATCGTGCAGTCCGACAAGACGCTGTTGCTCGAGATCGACCACGCCAGCTCGAACGACGCGCGGATCGCCATCGCGCCGTTCGCCGAGCTGGAGCGCGCCCCCGAGCACGTGCACACCTACCGGATCACCCCGCTGGCGCTGTGGAACGCGCGCGCCGCCGGGCACGACGCCGAGCAGGTGGTCGACGCGCTGTCGTCGTACTCGCGCTACCCGGTGCCGCAGCCGCTGCTGATCGACATCGTCGACACCATGGGCCGGTTCGGGCGGCTGACGCTGCAGAACTCCCCGGTGCACGGGCTGACGATGGCCTCGAACGACCGCGCGGTGCTCGAGGAGGTGCTGCGCAACAAGAAGATCGGCCCGATGCTGGGCGAGCGCATCGACGACGACACCGTGGTCGTGCACCCCAGCGAGCGCGGTCGGCTCAAGCAGATGCTGCTCAAGGTCGGCTGGCCCGCCGAGGACCTCGCCGGGTACGTCGACGGCGAGGCGCACCCGATCGCCCTGCGCGAGGACGGCTGGCAACTGCGCGACTACCAGCGGATGGCCGCCGACTCGTTCTGGGCGGGCGGCTCCGGGGTGGTCGTGCTGCCCTGCGGGGCGGGCAAGACCCTGGTCGGCGCTGCGGCGATGGCCAGGGCCGAGGCGACCACGCTGATCCTGGTCACCAACACCGTCTCCGGCAGGCAGTGGAAGCGCGAGCTGGTGGCGCGCACGACGCTGACCGAGGACGAGATCGGCGAGTACTCCGGCGAGCGCAAGGAGATCCGCCCGGTCACCATCGCCACCTACCAGGTGATCACCCGCAAGTCCAAGGGCGAGTACCGGCACCTGGAGCTGTTCGACTCCCGCGACTGGGGCCTGGTGGTCTACGACGAGGTGCACCTGCTGCCCGCGCCGGTCTTCCGGATGACCGCCGACCTCCAGTCGCGCCGCCGCCTGGGCCTGACCGCCACCCTGGTGCGCGAGGACGGCCGCGAGGGCGACGTGTTCTCCCTGATCGGCCCGAAGCGCTACGACGTGCCGTGGCGCGACATCGAGCAGCAGGGCTGGATCGCCCCGGCGGAGTGCACCGAGGTCCGGGTGACGCTCACCGACAGCGAGCGGCTGTCCTACGCGGTGGCCGAGCCGGAGGAGCGCTACAAGCTGTGCTCCACGGCGCAGACGAAGATCCCGGTCGTCAAGCAGATCCTGGCCAAGCACCCCGACGAGCCGACCCTGGTCATCGGCGCCTACCTCGACCAGCTCGACGAGCTGGGCGCGGCCCTGGACGCCCCGGTCATCCAGGGTTCGACGAAGAACAAGGAGCGCGAGGTCCTGTTCGACGCGTTCCGCAAGGGGGAGCTGCGGACGCTGGTGGTGTCGAAGGTGGCGAACTTCTCCATCGACCTGCCGGAGGCCTCGGTCGCCGTGCAGGTCAGCGGTACCTTCGGCTCGCGCCAGGAGGAAGCCCAGCGCCTGGGCAGGCTCCTGCGCCCCAAGGGCGACGGCCGCCAGGCGCACTTCTACTCGGTGGTCTCCCGCGACACCCTGGACACCGACTACGCCGCGCACCGCCAGCGCTTCCTCGCCGAACAGGGCTACGCCTACCGCATCTGCGACGCCGACGACCTGCTGGGTCCGCCCATTCCCGAAATCGGCTGAGGGTTTCACTCGGGACGCGTCGGGTTAATCCAGGGGTATGAGCGAACCGGTCGACTTCAGCGAGCACGACACCACCGGGCAGCTTGCCGAGCACAGCAGGCAGACCCTCGACGAGGCGAAGAAGGCCGCCGACGAGGCGATCGGCGACCACGCCGAGCCCGACCCCGTTCCCGACGCCGACGGCCCCGAGCGCCCGGGCCTGCCCGGCTGACCCCGGTCGCCGACCACCGCGGGTCAGCGGTGGTCGGCGAGCACGGCGTCGCTGAACGGCGGCCACGCCTCGACCGCCCACGGCCCGAACGCCCGGTCGGCGAGCGCCACGCAGGCCAGCCCCGCAGCGGGGTCGACCCACAGGAACGTTCCGGACTGTCCGAAGTGGCCGAACGTGCGCGGCGAGTTCGCCGATCCGGTCCAATGTGGACTTTTGCCGTCCCGCAGCTCGAACCCCAGTCCCCAGTCGTTGGGCCGCTGGCTGCCGTACCCGGGCAGCACGCCGTTGAGCCCGGGGAACACCACGGTCGTCGCCTCGGCGAACAGCTCCCCGCTGACCAGCGTCGGCGCCTGCAACTCCGCCGCGAACAGCGCCAGGTCCGCGCACGTCGACACCGCCCCCGACCCGGCGGACCCCTCCAGCGCGGTCGACCCCATGCCCAGCGGCTTGAGCACCCCCTCGGCCAGGTAGTCGGGGAAGGCGATCCCGGAGGACTCGGCCACCGACTCCGCGAGCACCTCGAAGCCCGCGTTCGAGTAGATCCGCCGTGTCCCCGGCTGCGCCTGCACGTCCCGCGAGTCGAAGGCGTACCCGGCGGTGTGGGCGATCAGGTGCCGCACGGTCGCCCCCGGCGGCCCGGCGGGCTGGTCCCACTCGACCGCGCCCTCCTCGGCGGCCACCAGCACGGCGTAGGCGGTCAGCAGCTTGGTGACCGAGGCCAGCGGGTACCGCCGCTCCTGGTCGCCGTGGTGCTCGCGCACCCGCCCCCCGGCCACCACGGCGGCGGAGGCGTTGTCGACCGGCCAGTCCTCGATCAAGCGCATGGCCCTGACCCTACGTTCGCCCCGTGCGGCGGCGGCTCCCAGGTCGGCGCGGCCGTCAGTCGCTGATGGCGGCCAAGGCGATGACCTTGGTGATGCGCCCGTAGACCAGCAGTTCGCCCGGCACTGCGTTGCGCCTGCCGTACTCCTCGGCCCGCTCCTCGCCCATGTACCGCCGGGCGATCACCGTGCTCCAGCGCAGCAGGTCGTCCGGGTCCTCGGAGATCTCGGCGACCGCCTGGAACTGCACGTAGGCGTACGGCTCCTTCTCCAGGTCCACGCACAGCGCGAACCGGGGTTCGCGGCGCAGCGCCTTGCCCTTGACGGTGTCGGCGCCGGTCATGAACACCAGCCGGTCGCTGTCCTCGTCGACGACGAACCAGATCGGGGCGACGTGCGGGCTGCCGTCGGAGCGGACGGTGGCGAGCTTGCCGGTGCGGGTGCCGTGGTGGACGAACTCCAGCCACTCGGCCCGGTCCATCTTGTGCATGTCCACCAGCCTCCCAAAGGCCCGGCGGTGGCGCAGTGCCAGGATGGCCGGGTGCCCCCTCTGGTCTACGCGATCCCGATGCGCACCCGCTTCCGAGGCATCACCGTCCGCGAGGGACTGCTGCTGGAGGGTGCGCACGGCTGGGGCGAGTTCTGCCCGTTCCTCGACTACGACGACACCGAGTCGATCCCGTGGCTGGCCAGCGCCCACGAGGCCGCCGACGAGGGCTGGCCGGAGCCGGTGCGCGACCACGTCCCGGTCAACTGCACGGTCCCCGTGGTTCCCCCCGCCCGCGCCGCGGAAATCGTGACCGCGTCGGGCTGCACCACGGCGAAGGTCAAGGTCGCGGACCCGGGTTCCCCGCTGTCGGCCGACCTGGACCGGGTCGCCGCCGTCCGCGAGGCCCTGGGCCCCGGCGGGCACATCAGGGTGGACGCCAACGGCGCGTGGGACCTGGACACGGCTGTGGCGGCGATCGGCGCGCTGGCCAGGGCGGCGGGCGGGCTGGAGTACGTGGAACAGCCGTGCCGCACGATCGAGGAGTTGGCCGCAGTACGGCGGCGGGTGGCGGTGCCGATCGCGGCGGACGAGTCGATCCGCCGCGCGGAGGACCCCCTGCGGGTGGCGGTCGCGGGCGCGGCGGACATCGCCGTGCTCAAGGTGGCCCCCCTGGGCGGGGTGCGGCGGG
This sequence comes from Actinokineospora sp. PR83, assembly GCF_021056305.1. NCBI lineage: Bacteria > Bacillati > Actinomycetota > Actinomycetes > Pseudonocardiales > Pseudonocardiaceae > Actinokineospora > Actinokineospora sp. PR83. Next base: position 26,051 of record NZ_JAJCXD010000038.1, on the reverse strand, counting down.
CACTGGCGGTGGCGGAGGCGTGCGGGCTGCCGTGCGTGGTGTCCTCGGCGGTGGAGAGCAGCGTCGGCCTGGCAGCGGGCCTGGCCCTGGCAGGCGCCCTCCCGAACCTGGAACACGCCTGCGGCCTGGCGACGATGGCCCTGCTGGAGGGGGACACCACGCCCACCTCGTTCACCCCGGTCGACGGCCACCTGCCGGTCCCGCGCACACCCCCCACCCCGGACCCCACCGCGACGGCCGACGCGGACACCACGGCCCGCTGGCTGGACCGGTTGGCACGGGTGGAGCGGCTCAGGGCCGGGTGAGCCCCGCTTGGCCCGCTCCCAGGCTCAGGACGACCCCGTCGGTGCGGGCCAGGGACTCCGCCCGGCGCGGGGCGGCGGCGTCGGCGGTGAGGTCGCGCAGCCGGATGGGCGGCCCGAGGTCCACCACGGTCGGGATGTACTCGGCCTTGTCGACCGCCCACCCGCCCGCCCCCTTGGCGAAGTGGAACCGAGCCATCACCCCCTCCTCGGTCACCCCCTTGGGCTCCTCGTGCTTGGCGACCTGGTTGCCCAGGCCGTAGGCCACCCACTTGCCCCCCACCTGCTCGAAGGGCTGCACCACGTGCGCGTGGTGCCCGATGATCACGTCCACGGCCGGGTCGGCGAGGACTTCCCGGGCGATCCGGCGCTGACTCGCGGTCACCTCGTGCTGCCCCTCGGTCCCCCAGTGGAGGCTGGCCACCACCACCTCGGCCCCCGCCGCCCTGGCCGCCCGCGCGGCGGCGACGACCTCGGCGCTGTCGAGGGTGTTGACCATCCACGGACTGCCCGGCGGAGTGCGGGTACCGGTGTTGAGCCCGAAGGTGAAGGACACGAACCCCACCTTGACCCCGGCCACATCCCGCACCAACGGCTTGGCCGCCTCCTCCGCCGTCCGCGCCGACCCCGTGTGGGTGACCCCAGCGGCGTCCAGCGCATCCAGGGTGGAGGTCACGCCGCCAGCACCCTGGTCAAGGGTGTGGTTGGAGGCGGTGGAACATGTGTCGAAGCCACTGGCGGCCAACCCGGGAGCCAGCTCGTTGGGCGCGATGAACCGCGGGTACCCCTCAGCCGCACCCCCGGGCGCCGCAATCGGCACCTCCAGGTGGCACACCGCCACATCCGCCTGGTCCAACACCGGTTTGACCCCACCGAACAGCGGCGCGAAACCCCCATCGGCCCGCGCCTGCTCGCTCAAAGCGGGGTGGATCAACACATCCCCACCGGCGACCAGGGTGAACCCGGGCGGTTTCGGCGCACCACTGGTGACCGGAAGACCACCCGCCCCCGCCATCGGGTCGGGCGGCACCTCACCGACGGTCGGATTACCCGTGCACCCCGCGAGGAACACCCCGCAAGCCAGTCCCCCCACCACCCGCTTCCACACGCAGCGACCCTAACCCACCATCGGGTGTCACCCGTTCGCCCAAGGACCACAATCCCACGGGCACAGCCGCCGACCACCCGACCAAGCGCAGACCTGGCGGCCAGCCGCCCGACCACCCACCAGCCACCCCCGCCACCCGCCAGCAGGGCGACCAACCACCCAAAACCCCACCGCGCGCAGCAGGCGACCACCCCGAAACCGCCGCCCCGGCGGCCAGCCCCCGCAACCCCACCAAGGCGCAGCGAAAACCAGCCACCCCACCAACCGCCAGCCCACCAACCAGCCACCCCGAACCCCACCGCGCGCAGCTGCCGACCACCCCGAAAACCGCCGGCCCGGCTACGCCAATGCCCGGGTGGGTGGATCTGCTTGGGTGGGGGTAGCGATCATGTGCAAGCCTGCCCGGGCTGTGGGGCATCCCTTCAGCCCCACTCGGTCACACTGGGCACATGATCGCTGTAGGGGCCCCGCCCAAGCAGATCCACCCACCCGGGCACGCCAACGAAAATCCCGGCGCTTGAGCCGAAGCACGCGGCAAGGCCCCGCCCAAGCAGATCCACCCACCCGGGCACCACCAACAAACGACCGGGCTTGTAAACCAACGCCACGGCCGAGCAGACCAGCCACAGAACACCACCTACCCGTGGATCCGCCCCGACCGCTCGGTCAGCCGCTCCCCACCCCGCCCCCACCGCAACGCAATGATCTCCGCCGCGATCGACACAGCGGTCTCCTCCGGCGTCCGAGCCCCCAGGTCCAACCCGATCGGCGAAGCCAACGCCGACAGCTCCACCTCACTCACCCCCGCGGCGCGCAACCGCGCCACCCGGTCCTCGTGCGTGCGCCGAGACCCCATGGCCCCCACGTAACCGAGCCCCGCGCGCAGCGCCACCTCCAACACCGGCACGTCGAATTTCGGGTCGTGCGTCAGCACGGTGGCAACCGTCCGCCCGTCCACCCGCCCCGCCGCCAATTCCGCGGCGAGGTACCGGTGCGGCCAATCCACCACGACCTCGTGCGCCCCGGGAAAACGCGATGCGGTGGCGAAGACCGGCCGTGCATCGCACACCGTCACCCGATATCCGAGATAAGTCCCCATCCGCGCCATCGCGGCGGCGAAATCGATCGCCCCGAACACGAGCATCCGAGGTGGCGGCTCGAACGAACTGACAAAAACCGACAGCCCCTCCCCCCGCCGCTGCCCGTCCACCCCGTAGTGCAACGTCGCGTTCCGCCCGGAGGCCAGCAGCCCCCGCGCGTCGTCGACCACAGCGGCGTCGATGCGGGCGTTCCCCGTGCCCCCCACGTGGTCCCCCGCCCGCACGACGATCCGCCGCCCGGTGAGCGCCGGGTGGGTGATCACCGTCGCCACCGCCACCGGCTCCCCCACCCGCACCGACTCCACCACCGCGGGCAACTCCGGGTAGCCGACCGGGTCCACCCGCTCGACGAAGATGTCGATGATCCCCCCGCAGGTCAGCCCCACGGCGAACGCGTCGTCGTCGCTGACGCCGTAGCGCTGCAACACCGGCCTGCCGGTCTCCAGGACCTCCCGCCCCGACTCGTAGACCGCGCCCTCGACGCACCCCCCGGACACGCTCCCGGCGACACTCCCGTCCTCGGCCACCAGCATCGCCGCCCCGGCTCCCCGGGGCGCCGACGAGAAGGTCGCCACCACCGTCGCCACCGCCACCGCCCGCCCCCCGGCGTGGTGGCGCACCAGTTCCTCCAGCACGTCCCGCACGCGCACCTCCCTCGGCCACCAGCCAAGCACCACCCCACCACCGAACGCCACACCCCACAGCACTCCCGCGTGGACAGGGGTCCGCGGCCGCCCCGTCCCCGCGAGCGCGTCAGCCGCCGAGGACGGCGAGCCAACCGAGCACGGTCAGGATGAAGTGCGGTTCCATTGCGAAACCTCCTCCCGGTATTTCCCGAACGCCGGGGAATCCGTTCCCGGCGCCGGCCTCCTTGGCCGTGCCGAAAGGTTCACACGATCCTCGGGTGCGTTCCGCGTACGATGACTCACAACGCGGAACAACCCGCGGAATCATTTCTCCCACCGACCCCGCCGTGTTCCGGGTGGTGGTGCGCACGGCGCTGCGCCGGTCGGTGGGGCGGGCGGGTGCCTACCATCGGACGGGCGTCCGTCAACCCGAGGCAACGGCCGGTCAGGTGAGGTTCCGCGTGGACATCCGGGAAGCGAACGAGGGCACCTTCTGGGCCCTGCTGGACCCCGAGCAGCGCGGCTGGGTGCGCGCCGCCGCCACCGCCCGGCGCTTCGAGCCCGGTGACGTGCTCATCCGGGAGGGGGACCGCGGTGATTGGGTCCTCGTGCTGGCCTCGGGGCGGGTCAAGGTCGTGGCGGCGGGTCCGGCGGGGCACGCGGCGGTGCTGGCCGTGCGCGGCCCCGGGGACATCCTCGGGGAGATGGCGGCCCTGGACGGCAGCCCCCGGTCGGCGACCGTGACCGCGGTGGAGCCGGTGGTGGGCCTGCACGTTCCCGGGGAGCGGTTCAGCGCCCTCCTGGTGGACCACCCGGCGGTCGCGGCGATCCTGCTGCGCATCGTCACCAGCAGGCTCCGCTACGCCAACCAGCGCCGCATGGACCACGCCGACGCGGGCACCGCCCGCAGGCTGGCCGCTCTCCTCCTGGAGCTGCACGACCGCTACGGCCGCCGCGCACCCGACGGCGTCACCATCACCCTCCGGGTCACCCAGAGCGACCTGACGGGCCTCATCTCCGCCTCCCGCGAGGCGGTGACCAGGGCCCTGCGCCCCCTCCGCGACCGGGGTGTCCTCAGCACCGGCAGGCAGCGCCTGGTCATCCACGACGTGGAGGCCCTCCGCCGCGCCGCCCGGTGACCTCCCCGCCCCCGGTGGGCCCGCTACTCGGGGGTCACGTCCTCGACCAGGTCCGCCAGCACGGCCCGGCAGTCGGCGAGGGCGCGGCGGCCCTTCTTCGTCGTCCGGTAGCGGCGGACCCGCCTGCCGTCGACCACCTCCGTGCGCGACTTGAGCAGCCCGGCCTCCTGCAGGCGGTGCAGCAGCGGGTACAGCGTTCCCGGCGACACCCGGTGGCCAGCGTCCGCCAAGTGGGTGGTGAGGACGGCGCCGTGGGGTTCGTCGCGGGTGGCCAGGTGCAGGACGCGCAGGCGCAGCGCCCCGTTGCGGAAGTCTTGGACCACATCCATCGGTCGAGGATATCAGTATCCGATATCGGGAGACGAAATCAGTGGACTTCCCTGCGGGACAACATGATTCATCCCGATATCGTGATGCGATACCGGGGGTCGCTTGCAGAAAAGGAGCGTTACACGTAACTCACACGTGTGAAACATGACACGAAGCCCCCCGGCGGAGCGACCGGACGCCGGTGACCAGGGGTAACGTTCACCGGGCAACGCACCGCAAGCCCTGGTCCGAAAAGGTGAGAAATGCGAACGAAGCGATGACGGTCATGGATTCCCCACCGTCCTTGCTCCACGCTCCCGACCCGCTCGCCGAGGCCGCCGCGCGCGGTCTGGCCGTCTTCCGGGCAGGCCCGGAGAGCGCCCCGTGCACCCTCCTCGACGTCCTCGCCGCCACCGCCGCCCGGCACCCCGACGCCGACGCGGTGGACGACGGCACCACCGTCCTGACCTACCGGGCGCTGCTGGCCGAGGTCGACTCGGTCAAGGCCGCCCTGCACGCCGCGGGCGTCGGCCTCGGCGACCGGGTCGGCGTGCGCGTGCCCTCGGGCACCGTCGACCTCTACACCGGCGTCCTGGGCGTGCTGGCCGCGGGCGCCGCCTACGTGCCGGTCGACTTCGACGACCCCGACGAGCGGGCCGAGCTGGTGTTCGGCGAGGCCGCCGTCACCGCCGTCCTCGGCGCCGGGCACACCATCACCACCCGCGCGAGCAGCGGAAACGCCCCCGGCAGGCCGACGCCGGACCACGACGCGTGGATCATCTTCACCTCCGGGTCGACCGGGAAGCCCAAGGGCGTGGCGGTCAGCCACCGCAGCGCCGCCGCGTTCGTCGACGCCGAGGCCGAGCTGTTCCTCGCCGACGAGCCGATCGGCCCGGACGACCGGGTGCTGGCCGGGCTGTCGGTGGCCTTCGACGCCTCCTGCGAGGAGATGTGGCTGGCCTGGCGCCACGGCGCCTGCCTGGTCGCCGCCCCGCGCGCCCTGGTCCGCACCGGGGTCGACCTGGGCCCGTGGCTGGTCGAGCGCGAGATCACCGTCGTGTCCACCGTGCCGACGCTGGCCGCGCTGTGGCCCGCGGAGGCGCTGGCCGAGGTACGGCTGCTGATCTTCGGCGGCGAGGCATGCCCGCCCGAGCTGGCCGCCCGGCTGGCCGTGCCCGGCCGCGAGCTGTGGAACACCTACGGCCCCACCGAGGCGACCGTGGTGGCCACCGCCGCCCGGCTGACCGGCGCGGGCCCGGTGCGCATCGGCCTGCCGCTGGACGGCTGGGAGCTGGCCGTGGTCGACGAGGCGGGGAAGCTGGTGCCGATGGGGGCCAGCGGCCAGCTCGTCATCGGCGGCGCCGGCCTGGCCCGCTACCTCGACCCGGCCAAGGACGCGGAGAAGTTCGCCCCGCTGCCCGCGCTGTCCTGGGACCGCGCCTACCGCAGCGGCGACCTGGTCACCGCCGACCCCGAGGGCCTGCTGTTCCTCGGCCGCGGCGACGAGCAGGTCAAGCTGGGCGGGCGCCGGATCGAGCTCGGCGAGGTCGACGCCGCCCTCCAAGCCCTGCCGGACGTGGCGGGCGCCGCCGCGGCGGTGCGCACCACCGCCGCGGGCAACCAGCTCCTGGTCGGCTACCTCGTGCCGAAGCCCGGGTTCGACGCCAAGGCCGCCGTGGAGCAGTTGCGCGCCGCGCTGCCCGCCGCCCTGGTGCCGCTGCTGGCCGAGGTCGACACGCTGCCCACCCGCACCTCCGGCAAGGTCGACCGCAACGCCCTGCCGTGGCCGCTGGACCTGGACACCACCGAGGTCGACGCCGCCGCGCTGACCGGCACCCAGACCTGGCTGGCCGGGCTGTGGCGCGACATCCTGGGCGTGCCGGTGGGCAGCCCGGACGCCGACTTCTTCCAGCACGGCGGCGGCAGCCTGACCGCCGCGCAGCTCGTCTCCCGCATCCGCGCGGAGTACCCGGGCATCGCCGTCAGCGACCTGTACCAGAACTCGACGCTGGGTGAGCTGGCCGAGCTGGTCGACGCCGCCGCCGCGAGCGTGCAGAGCGACCGCGTGATCGCCCCGATGCCGCGGCGGGCGCAGGTCGTCCAGGCCCTGGCGACCGTCCCGATGCTGACCCTGGTCGGCGCGCGCTGGGCCGTCACCGTGGCCGCGCTGAGCAACGTCCTGGCGCTGACCGGTGCGCTGAGCTGGGCGCCGACGACGTCCTGGTGGCTGGTCGCGGTGGGGTGGCTGCTGTTCCTGAGCCCCGTGGGCCGGATGGCGCTGGCCGCGGGCACCGCCCGGGTCCTGCTGCGCGGGGTCACCCCCGGCGACTACCCGCGCGGCGGCAGCGTCCACCTGCGGCTGTGGGCCGCGGAGCGGGTGGTCGACCTGACCGGTGCCACCAACCTCGCGGGCGCCCCGTGGATGACGCACTACGCCCGCGCGCTCGGCGCCAAGATCGGCGACGACGTCGACCTGCACTCGCTGCCCCCGGTCACCGGCCTGCTCAAGCTGGGCCGGGGCGCGGCCGTGGAGCCCGAGGTGGACCTGTCCGGGCACTGGCTCGACGGCGACGTCCTGCGCATCGGCCGGGTCAAGATCGGCGCGGGTGCCACCGTCGGCTCGCGCAGCACGCTGTTCCCCGGCGCCCGGGTCGGCAAGCGCGCCGCCGTGGCGCCCGGTTCCGGCGTGGTGGGCGTGGTCCCGGCCGGGGAGCGGTGGGGCGGGTCGCCCGCCAGCCGCACCGGCAAGGCGCCGCACCGGGTGGTGCGGCCGCCGCGCCGCCGCCGCTGGGTCGCGGTGTACGCGGCGACGTCGTTCGCGCTGAGCCTGTTCCCGGTGCTCGCGGCCATCCCGGCGCTGCTGGTGCTCGGCGCGTTCGTCTCCGGCTCGGCGGACCTGTCCGCCGCCCTGGGTTCCGCGCTGCTCGGCGTGCCCGCGGCCACGGTCACCTGGCTGGTGGCGTACGCGCTGCTGGTGCTGGTGTCGGTGCGCGCGCTGTCGATCGGGCTGCGGGCGGGGCTGCACCCGGTGCACAGCCGGGTCGCGTGGCAGGCGTGGGCCACCGAGCGGATCATGGGGCTGGCCCGGGTCGGGCTGTTCCCCCTCTACGCCAGCCTGGCGACGCCGGTGTGGCTGCGCGCCCTGGGCATGAAGGTCGGCCGCCGGGTCGAGGCGTCGACGGTGCTGGCGCTGCCCAGCATGACCACCGTGGGCGACGGCGCGTTCCTCGCCGACGACACCATGATCGGCACCTACGAGCTGGGCGGCGGCTGGCTGCGGATCGAACCGGCCAAGGTCGGCAAGCGCGCGTTCCTGGGCAACTCGGGGATGACCGCGCCGGGCCGCTCGGTGCCCAACCGCGGCCTGGTCGGGGTGCTGTCCTCCACGCCCAAGAAGGCCAAGGCGGGCTCGTCCTACCTGGGCATGCCGCCGATGAAGCTGCCCCGCACGGTCGAGACCGGCGACGAGAGCACCACCTTCGACCCGCCGAAGCGGCTGATGGTGGCGCGCGCCCTGGTCGAGCTGTGCCGGGTGGTCCCGGTGATGGCGTCGGCGGCACTGGCCGTGCTGGCCGCGGCCGGGTTCCTCCGGCTCGGCCCGTGGCTGGGCCTGGCCCTGGGCGGGGTGCTGCTGCTCGGCGCGGGCGTGGCCGCGTGCGCGGTGTCGGTGGCGGCGAAGTGGCTGCTGGTCGGCCGGTTCCGCGCGGTGGAGCGTCCACTGTGGAGTTCGTTCGTGTGGCGCACCGAGCTGGCGGACGCGTTCGTGGAGGTGCTGGCGGTGCCGTGGTCCGTCCCGGCCACCCAGGGCACCCCACTGCTGTCGGTGTGGCTGCGGGCGATGGGTGCCCGGATCGGTCGCGGCGCGTGGGTGGAGACGTACTGGCTGCCCGAGTCGGACCTGGTCCACATCGGCGACGGCGCCACGGTCAACCGCGGCTGCGTCGTGCAGACCCACCTGTTCCACGACCGGATCATGAGCATGGCCCCGGTGACCCTGGGCGCGGGCGCCACCCTCGGCCCGCACGGCATCGCCCTGCCCGGCGCGACCGTCGGCGACCGCACCACGGTCGGCCCGGCGTCGCTGGTGATGCGCGGCGAGTCGGTGCCCGCCGGGACGCGCTGGTTGGGCAACCCGATCTCGGCGTGGCCCGCCGGTCGCTGATTGAATGGGGGCATGAAGGCAGGGGAGCCGGGGGCCAGCACCTCCCACGACGCGTACCTGCCGCAGAACGGCAACGGCGGCTACCGGGTCAGCCACTACGACCTGGAACTGGACTACCGGGTCGGGCCGGGCAGGCTGTCCGGCCGGGCGCGGATCTCGGCGGTGTCCACGCAGGCGCTGTCCAGGCTGAGCCTCGACTTCCGCGGCCTGCGCACCGCCCGGGTCACCGTGGACGGCCGGGCGGCCCGCTACGTCCAGCGCGGGGCGAAGCTGCACGTCACCCCGGCCCGCCCGGTGCAGGCCGGGGTGGCGTTCGTGGTGGAGGTCCGCTACCTGGGCTCGCCGACCCCGGTTCCCAGCCGGTGGGGTGAGATCGGCTGGGACTACCTCGACGACGGTGTGGTGGTCGCCAGCCAACCCGTCGGCGCCCCGTCCTGGTTCCCGTGCAACGACCACCCGTCGGACAAGGCCACCTACCGGCTGTCGGTCACCACCGCGTCGGCGTACCTGGTGGAGGCGACCGGGCAACTGGCGTCCCTGCGCTCGGCGGCCAGCACCAGCACCTGGGAGTACGTGCTCGCGGCGCCGACCCCCACCTACCTGGTGAGTGTCCAAATCGGACGGTACGGTGCGTTCGCGGTGAACTCCCCCGTCCCGCAGCGCTTCGCCGCCCCCACGCGGATCACCTCGGCCGCCCGCCACGACTTCGGCCGCCAGGGCCGGATGATCGAGGAGTTCTCCCGCCTCTTCGGCCCCTACCCGTTCCCCGGCTACGCGGTCGTCATCGCCGACGCGGAACTGGACGCGCCGGTGGAAGCCCAGTCGCTGTCGGTCTTCGGCACCAACCACGTCGACGGCAGGCGCGGGTCGGAGTACCTGGTCGCCCACGAACTGGCGCACCAGTGGTTCGGCAACAGCCTCACCGTCGCCGAGTGGAAGCACATCTGGCTCAACGAGGGCTTCGCCACCTACGCCGAGTGGCTGTGGTCGGCCGCCGCCGACGGCGTCCCGATCGACACCCACGCCCGCCGGGCCTGGCGGACCCTCGCGGCCCAACCCCAGGACCTCGTCCTCGCCGACCCCACCACCGAGAACCTCTTCGACGACCGCGTCTACCTCCGCGGCGCCCTCACCCTCCACGCCCTCAGGTCCATCCTGGGCGACCCGGCCTTCTTCACCCTGCTCAAGACCTGGACCACCACCCACCACCACAGCACGGTGACCACCGACGCCTTCATCGCCCTGGCCGAAACCCATGCCTCCGGCCCGCTGACGGCGCTGTTCACCCGCTGGCTGTACCGCGCGGCCCTCCCCGCCCTCCCCACCTGACCGGGGTCAGCGAGCACAACCCGCACCTCGCCTGGCCGACCCGTCCACAGCCGATACCACTGCGGCGCGTGTGAATTCGCGCTTCGGGAAAGTCGGCGAGTCCAGCCGACGTGACCAGCACTCCCGCTCAGGAGTGATCAGCGTTGACGGGGAACGACAACCGCCCTTGGTGGTCCCGAACCCGTTCAGCGAACTCGGGGCACCCCGCATCGCTCAGCTTGCTCGCCAAGTCGGCACGACCAGTCCGGCCGACCCAGTAGAGGGTCTGGTCGTAAGTCACCTGTCGCACAACGTGGGGTGCGCTGTCATCGACCAACACGAAGAAGTCATCAGGTCGGTAAACCTCGTAAGGCATCGAATCGACATCTTGACCTGCGACAATAAAGCCGTTGTCGCAGGTCAAGATGAAATCTGCCTGACAGGCCAGAGCCGCGGCATGCACGTGCTGGTCGTCGACGTCACCGCCGGGGAACGAGCCGTCGATGGTGAAGTCATCGACTCGCCCCCCTTCAAAGGTTCCCGCGATCCGATCCCGTATCGCGGTGATCTTCGCACCATTCCAGTCCGGGTGTCTCCGCCGCAGGCGGTATACCGTCTCCGCGAGTACGTCCTCAGTCCAGTAGACCGTGTACGTGCCGCCCTGGAGCTGCAACAACGCGAGCCAATCCCTCAGGGTGCGGGAGTAGAACACGTTCGCGTCGGTGAACACTCTCATTGAGACCACCGCGAGAGGGTATCCACCGGCTTGGCACAGCCGTCCAAGACCGGCCGGTGGACATGACGAGCCGAATCAGTCGTCTTCCAATGCCCGCAGTTCGTTGAACGCCGCCAGTTGACGTTGCCTGCGGGCGTGTTGTTCGCGCAGCACGTCAACTGTGCGCAGGCGGGTGTGCGAGCCGACTTTGCGCGAGGGGATCTCACCGGAGTTGACCTTGCGCATCAACGTGGGTCGGGACACGCCCAGCAGTTGAGCGGCCGCAGTGGTCGTCAGTTCTTCGGGCATCGAGCTGATGGTGACCGCATGCCCACGCGCCACAGCGTGGACAACCTGAGCGATCATCGCCGACAACTCATCCGGCACTCGAACCGCGGAGCCTTCTCCCTCGACCTCGGCGGTGAACCGGGCGCCGTGTGAGGGCAGCGAGTTCATCAACGCCTGCGCCTGCCGCTGATCGCGTTCGTCCGCCAACAGGACATCACGATCACTCCTGGCCACCAGCCTCGACACCATCACCACTCCCTCCCCAACACTTACAGTTGCAACTGAACCAGCTTTCACCTATATGTGCAACCTTAGTCGATGGAGCCATACCGGTCGAGTGGATTCACTCTCAAGGTGCGCATCACACCATCGGCGGGCTGGGCATGCTGAGCGCGGCGTGGACGCTGCGGCGATCGGTGGATCCGGCGTCAGGCTGCAAGCCTCACCGCGAGGGGGAGAAGTGGTCAGAGGTCGACGGTCGGGGTGACCACGGTGCGCGGTTTGCCGCCGTTCATCCGGACGCAGATCTGGGTGGTGCCCCGGGGGACCTCGGTGAGCACGAACCGGCCACCCTCGTCCGCGACGGTCTTGGCCGTGTCGTGGTCGGCGACGCGGACCTCGACGCCGTGCTCACCCGCCGGGACGAGCCAGCCGTCGATGCGCTGGCGCTCCCCGGTGCGGGTCACGTTGACCATGACCGTGAGGTCGCCGACGAAGAAGGTCATGGTGCCGGTGCCGCCGCCGCGGACACCCGCGAGGGCGCGCTGGTCGGCCCAGCGGGCGGCCTCCAGCTCGACCTCGGCGTCGATGTCCTCGATGGCGAGGGCGAACCGGGCACGCTCGACCAGGCCCTCGGGCACCGGGTCCAGCTCGTCCATGAGCCGGGCGACCTCGCCCATCCAGTAGTCGTGCTCGGCGGGTTCCATCTCGTGTCCGTCCATGGTCCTCATCTGCCACCCTCCCCATCTTCGTACAGGTCGCGCAGGTTCTGCAGGCACCGGCCGCGGGTCGGGCCGATGCTGCCGCGTGGCATCTCCATCGCCTCGGCGACGATCTGGTAGTTCGCGCGGCCCTGCAGCACGGTCAGCCGCAGCAGTTCCTGGCAGCGCGCGGGCAGCCGGTGGAACGCGCTCCACAGCCGGTGGTCCCGCTCGTCGCGCAGGACCTCCGCCTCCGGCATCGGTTCGGTGCTGTGCACGTGCTCGGCGGCCTCCTGCGGGAGGTCGCCCTGGGCGGTTCCGCGCCTGCGGGTGCGCACCGCCTCGCGCTTGGTCGTGATCACCAGCCAGCCGACGAGCGCCTTGGGCTCGGCGACCTTGTCGAGGTTGCGCAGCAGCGCCAGCCACACCGTCTGCACCACGTCCTCGGCGGCGGTGCGGTCGAGGCCGACGCCGCGCGAGATGTGCCACACCAGCGGGGACAGCTCCGCCACGATCACGTCGAGGGCGGACTTGTCGCCCGCTCTGGCCGCGAGCACGCACGCCGCGTGGCGATCGGCGCCCTGCAGGCCCTCCCATGGCGGATTGGTCCCAACCGTGCGGATCACCGCTTCCACCCCACTCTTCGTCGTCCGGGGTCGTTCTCCCTGGTGGTACCCGGTGCACCGGCCCGGGCGGACCGGCCGCGCCCCCGCGCGGCCCATCGTGCCCGGACCGCCGAACCGGCTGTCCCCCCTGAGTGTCCCTAGGACGCGTCCAGAACGAAAGTGAACGCCTGCCGGGCCTGCTCCTCCCACGGCCTGGCCAGCTCCGCCCGCAGCTCGTGCCTGCCGCACGCGGTGACGTCGAAGGTCAGGGTGTGCCCCCCGCCCGCGCCCGGCACGTCCGCGACCATCCGCAGCGCCTCGGGCAGCAGCCACCGCCACCGGTAACCGGCAGTCGTCGTCGGGGACTCCGGCAACCGGAGTTCGACGGTGTCCCCGCTGCACAGCCCGGTCAGCCCGGCGGCGTCCGCCACCGACAGCCTCACCAACGCCATCACCCGCTCCTCCACCCGGCGGAAGGTGGCGGAACGGCTCCCCTGCGCCCGTTCCGCCACCGCCGACCCCCGCGCTCACACCAGGATCTGTTCGATACGGCCCACCGCGTCCTCGCGGTAGTCCACCGGACGGCCGCCGTGCACGGCCTCCACCGCCGAAGCGGTCAGGCGGGTGTGCCCCACCCCCGGGGCCAGCCGCTTCCAGCCGACCCCCTCGACCCACACCCACACCCCGGTCGACGCGTCGTGCGACCAGAGCCGCGCGACCGTGCGCCCCCGCACCCACCGACCGGGCCCGGCAACCGCCACGTCCCGCACCCGCACCGTCAAATCGGGCGTCGAGGTGCTGACGCACATGGCTTCCTCCCCCGGGTGGTCGGTTGTTCCGGACATCTGTAAGAGCCCGACCCGCCACCAGGGATACGTCCACGTTTCGGCGAATTTACGCCTTGGCAGCGTTGCGCCACCCCGCCGACGACCAGTCCCGCCGATGTCCCCCTAGTAAGCGGGCGCGTCCTCCTCCGGCATCAGGATCCAGCAGGCCACGTAGATCAGCGCGCCCGCGCCGAACCCGAGCAGGGTGGCGGCCACCAGGCCGATGCGCACCAGCGCGGCGTCGACGCCGATCGCCTTGGCGATGCCGCCGCAGACACCCGAGAGCATCTTGTCGGTGCGGCTGCGGCGCAGCTTGCGGACCTTGGTCTCGGTCTCTCCGAAGTTCGTCATGCCCCTACTTTGGCTGGTCAGCGCCGGTCTGACATCGGGGATCGACCCGGAAAACCGGCTCAGGGTCAACCCCGGGATTGACGCATACCCATATGGGTATGTAATCTTCTCGGCATGGCGAGGGCAGCGACCACGACGGACGCGTTCAACGCGGTGGCCGAACCCCGGCGCAGGCAGATCCTGGACCTGCTGGCGGTCGGGGAGCGGTCCGTGACCGACCTCGTCGAGGCGCTCGGGGTGGTGCAGCCGCTGGTGTCCAAGCACCTGCGGGTGCTCCGCGAAGTGGGCCTGGTCGAGGTCCGCGAGGAAGGGCGACAACGGCTCTACCGCCTCAACGGCGAACCGCTCAAACCGATCCACGACTGGGTCAGGCAGTACGAACGCACGTGGTCGAGCCGCTTCGACGCGCTCGACGACGTCCTCGAAGAACTCAAGCAGGAGGAAGAAGACAATGGCACTGGCGACTAAGGGCACCGCGGTCGTGACGCTCCCCAGCGACACCCAGATCCTGATCACCCGCGAGTTCGACGCCCCCAAGCACCTCGTCTACAAGGCGTGGACGACCCCCGAGCTGATCAAGCGCTGGTGGGCGGGCGACATGGGCGAGGTCAAGTCCGTCGAGGTCGACCTGCGCGTGGGCGGCACCTGGCGCTACGTCATGGTGGCCGACGGCGACTTCGAGGTCGGCTTCCACGGCGAGTACCGCGAGATCACCGAGAACGAGCGCATCGTCGCCACCGAGGTCTACGAGGGCGCCCCCGACGGCGAGGCGGTCAACACGCTGACGCTGACCGAGCAGGGCGGCCGCACCACGCTGAGCGTCCTGGTGCAGCACAGTTGCAAGGAGCACCGGGACGCGCACGTGGACTCGGGCATGGAGGTCGGCATGCAGACCTCCATGAACCACCTCGACGAGGTCTCTCTGTCCCTGCTCTGACCCTTCGGCGCCGACACCGTTGGCAGCGCCGGAGGATCACCGCTCCGCGATGCCGCCCAGGGCCTCCGGCACGGGCTCGGTGTGCACGATCCCGAGCCGCTGGGTCGCCCGGGTCAGCGCCACGTACAGGTCGTTGCGGCCGCGCGGGGACTCGGCCACCACCCGCGCGGGCTCGACCAGCAGCACCCCGTCGAACTCCAGGCCCTTGGACTGGCGGACGGTCAACACCGCCACCTCGCTCTCCAATTCCGGGTGTTCGCCGATCGCCGCGTCGGGCAACCGGGCGGCGACGGCCTTGCCCACCTGGTCCACGAGGGACTCCGGCACCAGGACCGCCAGGGTGCCCGGGTGCGCGGACCCCTCGGCGGCCAGCGCGGCGACCGTCCCCGCCAGGTCGGTCGTCCGCACCCGCCACGGGTCCTCACCGGTCTCCCGGACCGAGGACGGCGGGGTCAGCTCGGTCCCCAGTTCCGCCAGGACGGACGCGGCCACCGCCATGATCTCCGCCGGGGTGCGGTAGTTGACCGTCAGCTCGGTCTGGCGCCAGCGGTCCTCGACGTAGGGGCCGAGGACGTCCGACCACGCCGTGGCCCCCGCCAGGTCACCGGTCTGCGCCACGTCCCCGACCAGGGTCATGGACCGGGAGGGGCAGCGGCGCATGAGGACGCGCCAGGCCATGGCGGACAGCTCCTGGGCCTCGTCGACGATGACGTGGCCGAAGGTCCAGTCCCGGTCGGCGGCGGCGCGCTCGGCGGCGGTGCGGTGGTCCTCCTCGTCGTTGCGCTCGGCGAGGCGGCTCGCGTCGATCAGGTCGTAGGCGGTGAGGATGTCGGGGTCGGCCTCGTCCTCCAACTGCAGGATGTCGAGGACGCCCTGGGCGTAGTCCTGCTCGTCGCGCCTGCGCTGGTCGGCCCTGGCGCGCTCCAGGCGGTCGTCGACGCCCAGGAGTTCGGCCGCCTCGTCCAGGAGGGGGGCGTCGGCGGCGGTCCAGCCGAGGCGGGGGGAGCGCAGCAGCAGCGCCCGCTCGTCCTCGCACAGGTCCGGGAACGCCACCTCCAGGCGGTCGGGGCTGGCGTAGAGGTCCGACAGCAGGGCCTGCGGGGTCAGCAGCGGCCACAGCTCCTCGATGGCCGCCCGCACCTCGTCGTCGGCGGCCAGTTCGCGGCGGATGTCGGCCAGGTCGCCCTCCTCCAGGAAGTCCGCGCCCAGGCGCTCGGCCTCCTGCCGGGTCAGGGCGGCCACGACGGCCTCGGCGAACAGCGGGCGGGCGGCGTTGTGCGGCTTGCGCGAGCGCCGCGCCCGTTCCTGCGCGGCCAGCACGGTCGGCCCGTCCAGGGTCAGCTCCTCGCGCTCCACCACGAGCGTCATCGGCTCGTCCGGCACCACCTGCCGGTCGCGGACCGCGCGGCGCAGCGCGTCCACCGCGTCCAGGCGGCCCTTGATCTCCGCCGCCCGCGCGGGCTCGGGCCGCACGCCGCGCTCACCCGGGTACAGCTCCCCCACGGTCTGCAACAGCACACCGGTCTCCCCGAGGGAGGGCAGCACCTGCCCGATGTACTTGAGGAACGTCGCGTTCGGCCCGATCACCAGCACACCGCGCCGCGACAACTGCTCGCGGTGGGTGTAGAGCAGGAAGGCGGCGCGGTGCAGGGCCACGGCGGTCTTGCCGGTGCCGGGACCGCCCTGGACCACCAGGACGCCGTTGAGGCCGGAGCGGATGATCTCGTCCTGCTCGGCCTGGATGGTCTCGACGATGTCGGACATGCGGCCGGTGCGGGAGGCGTTCAGCGCGGAGAGGAGCGCGGCCTCACCGGTCACACCCTCGTGCGCGTCCCGCCCGGCGGTGAGGTCGAGCACCTCGTCGTCGACGGCGGTGACCCGGCGCCGGGAGGTGCGGATGTGCCTGCGCCTGCGCACCCCGTCCGGGGAGGCGGCGGTGGCCAGGTAGAAGGGCCTGCTGGCGGGGGCCCGCCAGTCCATCAGCAGCGGTTCGTGGTCGCCGGACTCGTCGAACAGCCCGAGCCTGCCGATGTAGCCGCGCCCGCCGTCGGCGAAGTCGAGCCTGCCGAAGCACAACCCGTTCTCCACCGCCCCGTACTGCGCCAGCGCCGCGCTGTGGTGCGCGGTCTCGGCGTCCCGGTGGGTCATGGCGGTGGGGCTGCTGCTGGTCTCCCGCAGCGTCCGGGCCAACCGCGCCCCGCTGTCCGCGCGCAACCCGTCGAGCCGCGCGTACAACATCGAGACGTATTCCTGCTCGACGCCGATCTCGGTTGACAATCGCCCTCCACGTGGCGTAAAATCGTTTACACGACGCCGACAACGGCGTCTTTTTTTGTGCGCAAGGACCTCCCAATATAGCGTTGAACGGGCGCAGGGCGAAACAGCGGGGGAGCGCATCGCGGTGGACGCACTCCCCCGGCTCAGTGGGCTCAGGCGGCGAGCCGTACGACCTCCGTCGGGAACGAGGTCACGAAGGGCTCGTCCAGTTCCGCGAGGTCCAGCTGCACGGTGAGCATCGGGCGGACTCCGGGCGAAGAGACCCGGAGCACCACCCCCTCGACCTCGTCCACCCCCAGTGGTGCCACGACCCGGTCGCCCACCCTGATGTCCTCGGCCATACCGACTCCCTTCACCACGGCGTCACCTCCGGCAGCAAGAACCGCAGGTGCGCGTTGCACACAGTGTCCATCCCGACGGCGAGCGCGTCCAGCGAAGAACGCCACCGCAGCGCTGTGGACAGCGACAGGGAATGACCGTCCTGCCGCAGCTGGTCGAGCTTGGCGTCCACGTTGTGCGCGATCGCGTTCCGCGCGGCGTTGAGCAGGTGCACGGTCAGCAACCACTCCTGCACCTGATCGCGTAAGGCGGATTCCAGCACCACCCACATCCGCAGGCCCAGCCTGAGGAAGTCGCTGCCGATGCCGTCCTTGGTGGCGTTGCCGGTGTCCAGGCGCCGCCCGTACCTCATGTTCTGGTTGCTGACGAGGAGTTCGAGCCGCCGGTTGGGGGCCGCGAACTCCCCGAAGATCACATCGATGCACTCGTTGTGCAGGTCTCGGCAGAAGCCTTGGAACTCCGCCGCCAAGCGGAGGAGTACGACGTGGGCGAGTTCATCCGCTTCCCGCTCGTCGAGGGCCTCGGCTTCGAGCATTCGATGATGCGCGGCCACGAGGCGGTCGAGCCTACGGGAACGGTCCCCCCGCCACACGGTGAGGGCATTTGATTTCACCGGGCAAACATACGTTCGGCCGCTTTCCACGAATGGGCGACCCCTTATTTCAAACAATGAAATGGGCATTTCAAACCGGGAAACAAAAGACCCGGGCCGCGAATCGCGGCCCGGGCCTTCCGGGAAAAGCAGTGGAGCTGGCGTGGATCAGAAGTCCATGCCACCGGTCGGGTCGCCCGCGGGGGCGGCACCGGCCTTCTCCGGCTTGTCGGCGACGACGGCCTCGGTGGTGAGGAACAGCGCGGCGATGGACGCGGCGTTCTGCAGGGCCGAGCGGGTCACCTTGGTCGGGTCCGGCACGCCCGCGGCGAGCAGGTCCTCGTACTCGCCGGTGGCGGCGTTGAGGCCGTGGCCCTGGGGCAGGCCCTTGACCTTCTCCACCACGACGCCACCCTCGAGACCGGCGTTGATCGCGATCTGCTTGAGCGGGGCCTCGACGGCGACCTTGACGATGTTGGCACCGGTGGCCTCGTCGCCGGTCAGCTTCAGGCCCGCGAAGGCGGCCTCGGCGGCCTGGAGCAGCGCGACGCCACCACCGGCGACGATGCCCTCCTCGACGGCGGCCTTGGCGTTGCGCACCGCGTCCTCGATGCGGTGCTTGCGCTCCTTGAGCTCGACCTCGGTGGCGGCACCGGCCTTGATGACCGCGACACCGCCCGCGAGCTTGGCCAGGCGCTCCTGGAGCTTCTCGCGGTCGTAGTCGGAGTCCGACTTCTCGATCTCGGCGCGGATCTGGTTGACGCGGCCCTGGATCTGCTCGGCGTCACCCGAACCCTCGACGACGGTGGTCTCGTCCTTGGTGACGACGACCTTGCGGGCCTTGCCCAGCAGCTCGATGCCCGCGTTGTCCAGCTTGAGGCCCACGTCCTCGGAGATGACCTGGCCGCCGGTCAGGATCGCGATGTCCTGCAGGATCGCCTTGCGGCGGTCGCCGAAGCCGGGCGCCTTGACCGCGACGGACTTGAAGGTGCCGCGGATCTTGTTGACGACCAGGGTGGCCAGGGCCTCGCCCTCGACGTCCTCGGAGATGATCAGCAGCGGCTTGCCGGACTGCATGACCTTCTCCAGCAGCGGGAGCAGGTCCTTGACCGAGGAGATCTTGGAGCCGAACAGCAGGATGTACGGGTCCTCGAGGACCGCTTCCTGGCGCTCGGGGTCGGTCACGAAGTAACCGGAGATGTAGCCCTTGTCGAAGCGCATGCCCTCGGTGAGCTCGAGCTCCATGCCGAGGGCGTTGCTCTCCTCGACGGTGATGACGCCTTCCTTGCCGACCTTGTCGAGCGCCTCGGCGATCAGCTCGCCGATGGTGGTGTCGCCCGCGGAGATGGACGCCGTGGCGGCGATCTGCTCCTTGGTCTCGACCTCCTTGGCCTGCTTGTGCAGCTGCTCGATCACGGCCTCGACGGCCTGCTCGATGCCGCGCTTGAGCGACAGCGGGTCGGCGCCTGCGGCGACGTTGCGGAGGCCCTCGCGGACGAGCGCCTGCGCCAGCACGGTGGCGGTGGTGGTGCCGTCACCGGCGACGTCGTCGGTCTTCTTGGCGACCTCCTTGACCAGCTCGGCCCCGATCTTCTCCCAGGGGTCCTCGAGCTCGATCTCCTTGGCGATCGACACACCATCGTTGGTGATGGTGGGCGCGCCCCACTTCTTCTCGAGCACGACGTTGCGGCCACGCGGGCCCAGCGTCACCTTCACGGCGTCGGCGAGGATGTTCAGTCCGCGCTCGAGGCCGCGACGCGCTTCCTCGTCGAACGCGATCAACTTGGCCATTGCGGTGTGGTCCTCCGGCTTGATTGGAAACACCTACGGCCAGGCGGTGCCCGCGACGGACGACCGGCATCCTGCCGGCCTCACCTGTCCCGACCTCTGTCGCTGGCACTCGGGGACCCCGAGTGCCAATACGTGTTTAGCACTCGACGGGGTCGAGTGCAAGAAGAGCAGGTCGGAACAGCCGGTGACGTCCCCGATCAGGGTGCCGGGACGATGGAGATCGACGGCGGCAGCGTCCGGCGGGTGCTCGACGGCGCGGTCGTCGACCCGCCGCCGGTCTCCTCCGGACCCACCTGGATCGACGGGGCGGTCGGCTCCGGCGTGCCGCTCCCACCGCCGGAGTCACCGGTCAGGAAGACGACGGCCAGCACGATCGCGGCGATCGCCACCGCGCCCACCAGCACCGGTGCGATCCACCGGTTGCCCGACTTCTCCGCGCCGAAGGCCGTGCTGCCCGCGGGCACCGGCGGGCGCAGCCGCACCGGCTCGGCCTGCGAGGGCAGCGACCGGGGTCCGCCCGGCTGGTACTGCTGGGGCCGCTGCTGCTGCGGCGGGCGCTGCTGACCGGGGGGCTGACCGCCCGCGGGACCCATCATCGTGCCCTGCGGACCGCGCGGCGGCGGTGGCCTGCGCGGCACGTTGGTCAGCGCGGCGCGCGCGGCGGCCACCAACTCGCGGCAGGTCGCGTAGCGCTGGGTCGGCGACTTCGCCATGCCGCGCCGGATCACGTCGTCGATCGCGGGCGGGAGCTGCACGTGCTCGGTGACCGCGGGTGGCTCCCGGTTCAGGTGGCCCTGGATGACCTCGGGCACCTGCCCCTGGAACGGCGGGCGGCCCGACAGGCAGGCGAACAGCACGCAGGCAAGCGAGTACTGGTCGGTGCGGCCGTCGACCGGCTCGCCGCGCAGGTGCTCGGGGGCGGCGTAGGTCGGCGAGCCGAGGAAGTCCCCGCCGCGGGTGCGGTGGCCGGTGGCCCCGCGCCGGGTCAGGCCGAAGTCGGCGAGGTAGATGTGCTCCCCGGCCGACTCGCGCGTGGTGACCAGCACGTTCGCCGGTTTCACGTCGAGGTGCACCAGGCCGCGCTCGTGCAGGTTGTCCAGCGCCTCGGCGACCTGGCCGAGCAGGCTCAGCGCCCGCTGCGGGGCCATCGCCCCCTCCTTGACCAGGCCCGCCATGTCCGAGCCGTCCACCAGCCGCATGGCGATGTAGAGCAGCCCGTCGACCTCGCCGAAGTCGTAGAGCGGGACGACGTTCGCGTGGTCGATGGCGGAGGTGTTGCGCGCCTCGTCGACGAAGCGCTCGCGGAACTCCGGGTCCTCGGTGAGGTGCTCGGCGATGACCTTCAGCGCCACCCGGCGCCCGAGCCTGACGTCGGTGGCCCGGTACATGACGCTCATCCCGCCCTTACCCAGCACCCCGTCGATGCGGTAATGGCCTAGGCGACGCCCGGTGAGGTCCTCCGACACGCTGGCGAGCCTAACGCCCGCGCTGCGGGTTCCGCGCCCGGTCACCGCAACCGGCGCGTTTCACCTCTCTGGGGGGTGGCCTCGGACTAGCGGCCCAGCCAGGCCGCCATGGCGCGGGGGGTGCGGGTTTGGGTGAGGAGTGTCCCCGGGCCCGCGAAGTCGAGGATCAGGCCCTCGCCGGTGCGGACCGACTGCGGGCCGGACTGGGAGACGGCGCGGAGGCGGGCCTGGGTCTCGTCGCTGTAGGCGAGGAGGTGGGCGGGGTCGACGGTGATGAACTCGCCCGCCGCCAGGGTGACCGTGTCCAGGGCGCCGCAGCAGGCCAGGACGAGGGAGCCGGTGCCGGTGGCGTGTTCGAGGAAGCCGTGCTCGGCGCCGAAGAGGGAGTGGAAGCCGGGCCACTGGGCGTCCGCGCGCAGGGTCGCCGTGACCGCCAGCCAACTGCCGCGGGAGACGCACCAGCCCGCGGTGCCGTCGAGGTCGATGGTGTGGACGTCGCCGGGGAAGGCGGGGGCGATGTCGACCCAGCCGCCCTCGGTGCCCGCGGTGAACACGGCGGGCACCGACCGGCCGCGGCCCGCGCGGCCCTTGGGTTCGACGTGGACGCCGTAGCTGGTCGCCAGCATCGCCGAGGACTCCGCCTGCACCGCCTCGCCCGGGGCCAGCAGCAGACGGGCCACCCCGAACGCGGGGGTGTGCCGGGTGCGGACCTGCACGCGCGTCCCCTTCCTCCCGCCCTGGCCGGCTCGTCCGGCCGGGACAGGGTGGCAGTCTGGCACGGCGGCGGCAGGGCAGGATGGGACCGTGGCGAAACGGACCTACAGCGTGCGGGAGTACCAGGCCGAGGTGGCGGCGCTGCTGCCCGCGCTGCCGGTGGAGGTGACACCGCTCGCCGGGTGCCGGGGGCTGGTGCTGGCCGAGGACCTGGTGGCGGCGGTGTCGCTGCCGCCGTTCGACAACTCCGCGATGGACGGTTACGCGGTGCGCGCCGCCGACGTCGCGGGTGCCCCGGTGGTGCTGCCGGTGGCCGACGACATCCCGGCCGGGCGCACCGACGTGCGACCGCTGGAACCGGGCACGGCGCACCGGATCATGACCGGGGCACCGCTGCCGCCGGGCGCGGACGCGGTGGTCCAGGTGGAACTGACCGACGGGGGGACCGGGGTCGTCGCCGTCAGCTCGGCCGTGCCCGCGGGCAGGCACCTGCGGTTGGTCGGTGAGGACGTGGTGGCCGGGACGGTCGTGCTGAGCGCCGGGACGGTGCTGGGCCCGCCGCAACTGGGCTTGGCCGCGGCGGTCGGCGCCGCGGCGCTGCCGGTGCGCCGCCGACCCCGGGTGCTGGTGCTGTCCACCGGGTCGGAGCTGGTGGAACCGGGGCGGGAGCTGGAGTTCGGGCAGATCTACGAGTCCAACAGCGTGCTGATCGCCGCGGGGGTCGAGGAGGTCGGCGGGGTCGCGGAGGTGCTGCGGTTCGTGCCGGACGACGTCGAGGAGTTCCGGTCGGTGGTGGCGGCGCGGGCGGGGTCCGCGGACGTGCTGGTCACCTCGGGCGGGGTGAGCGCGGGGGCGTACGAGGTGGTCAAGGACGCCCTCACCGGGCACGGGGTGGAGTTCGTGCGGGTGCTGGTGCAGCCGGGTGGGCCGCAGGGCCTCGGGCGGGTGGACGGGCTGCCGGTGGTGACGTTCCCCGGCAACCCGGTGAGCGCGGCGCTGTCGTTCGAGCTGTTCCTGCGCCCGGCGCTGCTCGGCGCCCTGGGCCACCGGACCGTCGACCGCCCCCGGGCCACGGCGCGGGCGGCGGCGGCCATGACCTCGCCAGCGGGCCGCGTGCAGTACCGGCGGGGCAGGCACGACTCGGGGAGCGTGGCGGTCGTCCCGGTGGGTGGGCCCGGCTCGCACCTGCTGGCCTCGTTCGCCGCGTCCAACTGCCTGATCGAGATCCCCGAGGACGTCACGGAGGTGGCCGAGGGGGCCGAGGTGGACGTGGTCCTGCTCGACTGACCCGTACGCTGGCCGCATGGGCTTCTTCGCGTGGGTCGTGTTCGGCGCGATCGCGGGCTGGGCGGCCAACCTGGTGGTCGGCGGGCGCGACCGGCGGCGGCAGGGCTGCCTGGTCAGCGTGCTGGTGGGGGTCGTGGGCGCCGCCCTCGGCGGCCTGCTGCACCGGCTGCTCACCGGCCGCGAGATGACCTTCGAGTTCGACTTCCCCAGCCTCGGCGTCGCCGCCCTGGGCGCGGTCGTGCTGCTGGCGGTCCTGCGCGCCGTCCAGGGCCGCCCGACCCGACGTGGTCGCAGATAGAGAATTTCCCACCATGCAGGACCGTTCGTACTCCATTGCCCGACCGGACGCCCGACACGTAGACTTCAAACCGCTCCAGAACGGGGCATCCGATCGACGCCTGCGTCGTCGGGGGACGCAGGCGTCGGCCGGGTGCCCCGTTCCTGTCTCGTTCGCGTGACCGGCTCCGCCACTGGCACTCGACCGGCCTGTTCTCACCGGAGATCGCCACCGAGCCCCGTCTGCTCTACTCCTTCCGCGATGTCGTCGCGCTGCGCACAGTGGTGCGGCTGCGGGCGAGCACATCGCTGCAGAACATCCGCCGGGCGTTCGAGAACATGCCCGCGCTCGACCTCACCGAGCACCCGTCCAGGTACCGCTTCGGCACCGACGGGAGGACGATCGGGTTGATCGACGAGGCAGGCAACGCCGTGGACCTCGTCGGGAAGCCGGGGCAGTACGAGGTGCTCAGCCTCGCCGAGATATTCGGGGCGTTCGAGAACCGCCGTGGCGAGCAGGTGGTCGACTTCCTGCGTCCGCGCAGCCACCTGGAGGTCCGAGCGGGCAGGCTGGGCGGCTGGCCGACCATCGCCGACACCCGCATCGGCTACGACACGGTCGCGTCCCTGGTCTCCGGTGGCGATGTGTCGCTGGAGCGCGTGGCGTACTTCTACCCGGGCGTGTCAGCAGCCGCAGCTCGGGACGCCGTCGACTTCGACCGGTTGGTCCGCGACTCGGCATGAGGTTCTTCATCGACCACAACCTCAGCCCGAGGCTGATCCCCGACGTTGCCGCACTCAACCGCGAGCACGCGTTCTCGTGCGTGAGGATGAAGGTCTGGCAATTCATCCTGCCCGCCCTGGTGTCGCGAACGCAGTGCGCGTACTTGTTCAAGGCCGTTCCCCACCAGCGGGAACAGCGCGTCAGGCCGATCCCGCTGCGGCTCGTCTGACCAGCGCCACGCCGGTGAGCGAGCCGGTTCGCGTACCGTGTGCCGCAAATCCGGTCGAGACGCGAGGAAACAGCCAACCGATGAGCGCCGCCCCGCAGTCCACGCTCAAGCACCTCGTCGAGCTGACGAGGAGCATCATCCCGCCGGTGCACCCGGGGGGGCGCCCGTTCGTCCTGGCCGGACTCGGCGCCACGCTGCTGGTGCGGCGGTTCTCCAAGCGGGTGGGGGTCGGCGGCGGGATCCTGACCGCGTGGCTGGCCTGGTTCTTCCGGGAGCCGCAGCGGGTGACGCCGCAGCGGCCGGGGATCGCCACCGCGCCCGCCGACGGGACCGTGTCGCACGTGGTGGAGGCCGTGCCGCCCGCCGAGTTGGGGTTGGGTGGGGAGCCGATGCTGCGGGTCAGCGCCTTCCTGTCCGTGTTCGACGTGCACGTGCAGCGGATTCCCGCGCCGGGGCGGGTCGTGAAGGCCGTGCACCAGGCCGGGCAGTTCCTCTCCGCCGACCTGGACGCGGCCAGTGAGGTCAACGAGCGCAACAGCGTGCACCTGCGGACCCGCGACGGGCACGACCTGGCCGTGGTGCAGATCGCCGGTCTGGTGGCGCGGCGCATCTTCTGCGACGTGTCCGACGGGGACGAGGTCGAGGCGGGCAAGACCTACGGGTTGATCCGCTTCGGGTCGCGGGTGGACCTGTACGTGCCGCTCGGCAGCCGGGTGCTGGTGGAGCCGGGGCAGCGGACCATCGGCGGCGAGACCGTCCTGGCCGAGTTGCCGGGAGCCTGACCGTGGCGACCGCGCCGGGCGTGCGGCTGCTGCCGAACGCGATCACCGTCCTGGCCATGTGCGCGGGCCTGTCGGCGGTGCAGTTCACCCTCAAGGGCCAGCTCGCGGCGGCCATCGCGGCCATCGCGGTGGCGGCGGTGCTCGACAGCCTCGACGGGCGCATCGCCCGGATGCTCGACGCGACCAGCAAGATGGGCGCCGAGCTGGACTCGCTCGCCGACGCCATCTCCTTCGGCGTGGCGCCCGCGCTGGTGCTCTACACCTGGCGCTTCGGCGGTGACCGGGTCGGCTGGGTGGTGTCGCTGATCTTCGCCGTGTGCATCGTGCTGCGGCTGGCGCGGTTCAACACCCTGCTCGACGACACCGACCAACCGGTGTACGCCAAGGAGTTCTTCGTCGGCGTGCCCGCGCCCGCGGGTGGCCTGCTGGCGCTGCTGCCGATGATCCTGACCATCGAGTACGGCGACAACGGCCACTGGTGGCAGTCGCAGCCGGTGGTGATGGTGTGGACCATCCTGATGGCCGCGCTGCTGATCAGCCGCATCCCGACGCTGTCGGTGAAGACCGTGCGGGTGCCCGCGCGGATGGTGGCGCCGCTGCTGGTCGGGGTGGGCCTGCTGGCCGCCGTGGTGATCACCTACCCGATGGTGGCGCTGGCGGTCCTGCTGGTCCTCTACCTCGCGCACATCCCGTACGCGGTGCGGCGCAAGCGCTGGCTGGCCGACCACCCGGAGGCGTGGGACGTGCCCGCCAAGGAGCGCCGGGCGATCCGCCGGGCGCACGGCGGCGGCTACCGGCGCAGGCTGGGGCTGCGGCCGCCGCTGCGCCGGGTCGCCGGGGCGGCGCGGCGCGCGGTGCGCAGGCCGCTGCGCGCGGG
>NZ_JAJCXD010000037.1:0-52423 GCF_021056305.1 Actinokineospora sp. PR83 | reverse complement strand
CGGTGGCGGTGGGGCCGGGGTGGGCGCCGGTGGCGCAGGCGCGGCTGAGCACGGGCCGGGCGCGCGGGCCGGGGCGGGCGCAGGCGCCGGTGCCGGTGAGCACGGGCCGGGGTCGCGCGGGTTCGGGGCGGCGGCTGACGAACGCGCTGGTGGGCGTGGTGGGCAGCCCGCGGGCGGCGGTGCCGGGGGCGGGCGCGGTCAGGGTGGGGAAGACGAGGAGCACGAGCGCGCTTCCTTCCTGATCGAGGACGACCCGGAGGCCGTCTTCGGCACCGACGAGGTCACCGCGCCGCCGGTGATCGGGGGGTAGCGGTGCAGACGCGGGACAAGGTGGAGCTGTCGGTCGAGTCGCTGCACCGGTTGTGCGCGGCGCAGGGGCTGGGGGAGCCGCACACGCTGTTCACCGGTGGGGCTCGCTACTACCCCCAGCGCCACCAGCAGGAAGCCGACGCCGAGTTGCGGCGGGAGTTGGACGCGGCGGGGGTGAACGGGGCCCGGGGGCTCGATCCCGAGTTCCTGGACCTGCTCGGCGTGGTGCAGCGGGGCGCGGTCGAGTACTACGGGTGGTTGCAGGACGCCGAGGGGCCGTACTCGGTGCTGGTGGCCGCTGCCGGGCGGATCGGGGTGCTGGCGCAGCGGGTCGGGGAGAAGGTGGCCTTCGAGCGGATCGATCCGGCCCGGTTGGTGGAGTCCTTCGTGTTCCGGCTGCCGAACGTGCCCGCCGCGCGCGGGGAGGCGATCTCGGTGCGGGAGAGCGACTACGCGGACGGGGCCTCGACGGCCGACACCGGCGGGTTCCACATGAGCAGGCCGCGGTCAGCTCGGGCACCGGAGGCCCGGCGGTTGGAGGCGCTGGTGCGGGCCCCCCGGGTCGGGGGCGGGAAGCTGTACACCGCTCGGCGCCACCACCGGGGCACCCGGGTGCGGGCGGCGGACTGGCTCAGCTTCATCGACCTCCCCGACGGGCGGTGGGCGCTCTACCGGACCTCCGGGCGCGGGGAGCGGTCGATCAGCGCCGTGCCGGGGACGCCCCAGTTCATCCGGAAGCGGCTGACCGAGCTGCACGCGACGATCAGGTGAGTCCGCTGCCCGCGCGCGGCGCACCGGTGCCACCCGCAGAGGCAGTCCGGCGGGGGCCGCTGTCGACACGGGGTGTACCGGTGCTGTTCGCGGGGGCGGTCCGGTGAGGTCGCTGTCCGCGCGCGGTGTGGAGCCGGGGCTGGCGGCTCGGTGGCGGCGGAGTCGGGCGCTGCTCGCGGGGGCGTTCGGGTGGGTGCCCGGTGCGGTGGTGCTGGCCTGCGCGGCGATGGCACTGGTCGGCGACCGGCCGGTGGGGTGGTGGTCGGCGCTGCCCGTCCTCGGGGCGCTGGTGCCCGCGGTCGTGCTGCCCGCGGCGCGGGTCGACCCGCCGTCGTGGGCGAAGGTCGCCTGGCTGGGGTCGGCTGGGCAGCTCGTCCTGGGGGCGATCCCGGCGTACGGGGTCGCGGGCGGGGTGGCGGCGCTGCCGTTCTTCCTGGTGGCCTGGGCGGCGCTGCCGACCGCGTTCCTGGTGGGGCGCAGCGCCTACCGGACGATGATGCTGCCGCTGGTGGCGGAGTTGGGGTCGACCGACCTGGAGTTGCGGGTGGGGGTGCGGATCGCCGTCGAGCGCGCCGACCTGATCACCGCCGGGGCGACGGTCGGGCGCACGCACCTGGTGCTGCACGCCCGCAGGCACGCCCCGAACAGCGCGGGGTCGCCCGCTCGGGTCGCGGTGCCGTGGGTCGAGGTGCTGGGTGTCCACGTGGAACTGCTCGCGCAGCTCCAGCCGTGGTTGTCGCTGGCCGACGGGACGCCGCTGCTGGCCAGGCCGGGGCCGGTCGTGGTGGTGCGGACAGCGCGGGGCGCGGTGCTCATCCCGAGCGACGACGCGCAGGCGGTCGTCGGGATCGTCGACAGAAGAGTCCGAAGAGCACACGCCTGAAAGCGACATCTGGTAGCAAGGCGGGCATGGTCAGCGCACAGCCGGGCAAAGCGGCCCGGGAGATGGAGAAGTGGGCGGAGCAGTTGCAGCAGCGGTCCGCCCGCTACGCCGAACTGCACCAGCGGATGAGCGGTCTGTCGGAGACCGAGACCTCGGCCGACGGGACCGTGCGGGTGAGCGTGGACGGCAACGGCCTGCCCACCGAGCTGACGGTGACCGACCGCGGTCGCGGCGCCGACCCGGCGAAGCTGTCCGCCGCGCTGATGGCGTGCCTGGCCGCGGCGCAGGCGAAGCTGCGCGCCCGGGTCGAGGAGGTGACCAGGGAGACCGTCGGCGAGGACGGGCCGGGGGAGGCGATCCTGGCGCAGTACCGGGAGCGGTTCCCGGACCCGCCGGAGAACGAGTTCGCCAAGCGACCGCGTCGGGACACCACCCTGACCGAGCAGGAATGGGACGACTGATGGACGGCTTCACCGTGACGATCGGCGAGGTGCTCGCGCACGCCGCCACCGCCGAGGCGCAGGCGGCCAGGGCCGACGTGGCCGCCGAGGCCGGCGCGCACCTGAGCAGCCTGAACGACGCCTACGGGCTGTTCTGCCAGCCGTTCGGGCAGATGCTCGTGGAGCCGCAGCAGCGCGGCACCGAGGCGATCGCCAAGGCCGCCGCCGCCCTGCACGGGCTCACCGAGTCGCTGGAGCAGGCCGCCGCCGAGTACCAGGCGGTGGACGAGAAGGTCACCGCCGTGCTGGACGCGCTGGTCGCCCAGCTCGACGCCGCCGCGGGCATGATCCCGACCGTGGGGGGCAACTGATGGTCGACGTCGACAACAGGTCCGACAACCCGCTCATCGACCAGCGGTCCGACCTGCGGGAGAACTACCTGCAGGACTGGAACCCCGTGGAGAACGTCGGCCTGCCCAGCGCCGACGGCGGGCCGGGGTTCATGGCGGGCATCACCGCCTTCGAGGCCGGGTGGGCCATCGCCGAGGGCATCGACAAGGGTGACTGGAAGCTGGCGCTGAGCGGTCTCGCCGCGGGTGCCCTGGACGTGGCCGGTGCCGCGCTGGACCCGATCGCCTACGTGGCGGGGCAGCTCTTCTCCTGGATGCTGGAGCACATCGAGCCCGCGCGGGCCGCGCTGCACGCGCTGTCCGGCAACCCGGACATGGTCAAGGGGTACGCCCAGTCCTGGACGAACGTCGAGCAGCAGATGCTGTCGGTGGCCCAGGACTACCGGGACGCGGCGGCGGGTGAGGCGCCCGGCTGGACCGGGGAGGCCGCCTCGGCGTACCGCAACAAGGCCGCCGAGACGGCCGGGGTGTGCGGCGGGGTGGCGGGCGCGGCGCACGGGATCGCGACGCTGACCCAGGGCATGGCCGAGGTGGTCAACGGGGTGCGCACGGCGGTCCGCGACGTGCTGTCGGCGATCGCCGGGTCGCTGGTGAGCTGGGCGATCGAGATCGCCGCCTCGCTCGGCACGGCCACGCCGCTGGTGGTGGCGCAGGCCACCTCGAAGATCGCCCAGGTGGTGTCGACGGTGGCCAGGACCATCGCCAAGCTGGACACGGTGCTCGGCGCCGCGATCACCGCCCTGGTCGCGCTGCGCGACGTCCTCGACGGGTTGCTGCGCCGGCTCAACGCTCTTGAGCAAGGGCGTTGACCGAACTACTACCCTGCCGGTCGTGGACGGCGACCTTCCTTACGAACGTGTGATCCCGGCGGACAGGTGGCTGGGCTCCCTGCTGGCGGGGGCCGTGGGCGACGCGCTGGGCGGACCGGTGGAGTTCCTGCACATCGACACGATCCGCGAGCGGTTCGGCCCGCGCGGGGCCACCGGCTACGCCGACGCCTACGGCGGGCCGGGGAGGATCACCGACGACACCCAGATGACGCTGTTCACCCTGGAGGCCATGATCCGCGGCCACGTGGGGCGGCGGCTGGGGTACTTCGAGCAGCAGCCCGCGTCCGTGGTGCAGCACGCCTACCAGCGCTGGTACCACACGCAGGGCGTCCCGTGGCACGAGGCGGGCGGGTCGTACGCGATGGAGGCGGAGCCGGACGGCTGGCTGGTCCGCGAGCCGGGCCTGTTCCACCGCCGCGCCCCCGGGTCGACGGTGCTGACCGCCTTGAAGGGCTTCGCCGACGGCCGGGACCGGGGGACGCTGTCCGAGCGGCTCAACGACTCGAAGGGCTGCGGGGCGGTGATGCGGGCGGCGCCGTGCGCGCTGTGGTCGGAGGACCCGCTGGACGCGTTCGTGGTGGCCGCGCAGGCCGGGGCGCTGACCCACGGGCACCCCAGCGGTTACCTGACCGCGGGTGCGCTGGCGTTCCTGGTGCACCGGCTGCTCGACGGCGCGGACCTGCCCTCGGCGCTGGTCGAGGTGCGCACGGAGCTGGTGACCTGGGACGACTCGGCGGAGACGGTGGAGGCGCTGGACACGGCGGTGAAGCTGGCCGAGTCCGGGCGGCCGACGCCGGAGGCGATCGCCGCGGAGCTGGGCGGCGGCTGGGTCGGGGAGGAGGCGCTGGCGATCGGCGTGTGCGCCGCGCTGACCGCCACCGACCTGGCCGACGGGCTGCTGCTGGCGGTCAACCACTCCGGTGACAGCGACTCCACCGGCGCCATCTGCGGCAACCTGCTCGGCGCCGTGCACGGGGTGGGGGCGATCCCGGAGCACTGGCTGGCGGACCTGGAGCTGCGCGAGGTGATCGAGCGGATCGGCCGCGACTCGCTGGTGGAGTTCAGCCAGACCAACTCGCTGGACGTGGCGGACTGGCAGCAGCGGTACCCGGCCTGGTGAGATCGTCCCCGGTCCCGACTTCAGGAGGCACGCGGTGAGCCTGCCGTCATTCGGTGGGGACGGGTTCCGCACCGAGCAGGAGATGACCCGGTGGGCGGCCGACGTGGAGGCGAAGGCGGAGCGCTACCGGGCCATGCAGGCCGAGGTCGCCGCGGTCGCGGTCACCGAGGTCTCGCGCGACGACGTGGTGCGGGTAACCGTGGACACGACCGGCGCGGTGACCGCCCTGGAGATCAGCGACCGCAACCGGGAGATGCCGGGGCGGGAGCTGTCCGCGCTGGTGCTGGCCACCATGCGCCGGGCCCAGTCGCGGATCACCGAGCGGGTGGCCGAGGTGATGGAGCGGACCGTCGGCGACGACCCGGGGACGGTCGCGGCGGTGGTGGGGTCGTACCGGGAGAGGTTCCCGGAACCGGAGCCGGAGGACGTGCGTCACAGCGGGGGCCACGTCGAGGAGATGACCCTCGGCCGCGCCGACGACCCCGACGACCCCCCGACCCCGCGGCGCCCGCCCCGCAGGCCGCGACCCGAGACCGAGGACGACGACGACAACCCGTGGGGCGGCGGTTCCATCCTGAGTTGACCCCTGATCGAAGGAGCCCCCGGTGCCCGACGGCTACGGTGTCCTCGTCGGCGAGTTGGGCGCGCACGCCTCGAAGCTCGCCGCCCTGCACGACAAGCTCGACCAAGCCCTCCAGGCGGCCAACCAGGTGAAC
This sequence comes from Actinokineospora sp. PR83, assembly GCF_021056305.1. Taxonomy (NCBI): domain Bacteria; kingdom Bacillati; phylum Actinomycetota; class Actinomycetes; order Pseudonocardiales; family Pseudonocardiaceae; genus Actinokineospora; species Actinokineospora sp. PR83. Next base: position 46,944 of record NZ_JAJCXD010000037.1, on the reverse strand, counting down.
CTGGGGTCGCAGGCGTACGGGCAGATCTGCCAGTTCTTCGTCCCGATCGTGCAGTCGGTGAGCACGCCCGCGGTCGAGTCGATCAGCGAGTCGGCGCAGACCATGGACGCGACCGCGCAGGGCGTGCGCGACACCGCGGGCTCGTACGCGAACACCGAGCAGGCCAACACCTCGCCGTTCGCCGGGGGTGCGCGGTGACGAACCCGCTGGTCGCCGAGCGGCAGGACTCCACGCAGTCCTACACCGGCATCGGCGTGGTGGAGTCCGCCGTCGACGTCTACAACGGCGTCAACAACGGGTCCTGGGTCGAGGGCGGGCTGGGGGTCGTGGGCGGTGGCCTGGAGATCCTGTCGCTGGCGCTGGACCCGGTGGGCACGCTCGGGCAGTACGCGGTGTCCTGGCTGATCGAGCACATCAAGCCGCTGCGCGACGCGCTGAACTGGCTCGCAGGCGACGCGGACCAGATCGCGGCGTACGCGGCGACCTGGAAGAACGTGTCGGAGGCGGTCGCCGCGGTCGCCGCGGAGTTCAAGACCGAGGTGGACAACGGCACCGCGGGCTGGGCCGGGCCCGCCGCGGACGCCTACCGGCGCAACACCGCCGGGCAGAACGAGCACATCACCGCCGCCGCGTCCGGCGCGGGCACCATCGGCACCGTCGTCGAGGTCGTCGGGGTGCTGGTGGGCACGGTCCGCGGGATCGTGCGCGACCTGGTGGCCGAGTGCGTCTCCACGCTGCTGGTGCGCATCCCGCAGTGGCTGGCGGAGGCGGGCCTGACGCTGGGCCTGGCCACCCCGCACGTCGTGGCGTCGGCGGCGGCGCTGATCGCCAAGTGGGTCGGCCGGATCACCGACGTGATCACCAAGCTGACCCGGTCGGTGGAGAAGCTGCGGCCGATCATAGCCAAGCTGGGCGAGATCTGGGAGGCCATCAAGTCCGGCCTGCGCGGCCTCCGGACCAGCCCGACCGGCGCGGGCACCCCGGACGCGCCCAGCCCGGTGCGCTCCACCCCGCCGCCCGTGGACGCCCCCACCAGCGGCACCCCGGCCGCGCCCACCACCCCGGCCGGGCCGACCACCACCCCAAGCGGCGTCGACGCGCCCCCCGGGTCGACCGGTGGCACGACCACGCCCAGCAGCGCCCCCACCACCACACCCAGTGGCGTCGACGCGCCCGCGGGTTCCCCGGGCAGCACGACCACGCCGAGCAGCGCGCCCACCAGCACACCGACGCCCACCCGCGTCGACCTGCCCGCGAGCTCGACCACCACACCGAGCAGCGCTCCACCCACCAGCACACCGACGCCGACGCCGGCGCGCGTCGACCCGCCCGCGGGCTCGACCACCACACCGAGCAGCGCACCGCCCACCACCCCGGTGGACCCCGCGACGCCTGCGCACCCGGTGAACACCCGCGACTACGACGCGTCGGGCAGGACCATCCCGACCAGCCAGTTGCAGCACCCGAACGCCAACCTGCTCGACGACGACCTGATCGCCCAGGCGCGGGCGAACCCGAATCGAGACGCCATCATCAACACCAACGGCGTGCCCGCCGACCACCCCGCCGTCCGCGACCTCGTGCCACCGGACTACGACCCGCACGCCGGGCTCGGCGAGGCGGGCTGGAACCAGGAGTACTGGCCCAGCGGCGACACCGGCCGCTACGGCAACCGGCTGCTGGAGTGGCCGGACGGCGACGCGCACCCGCAGGGCTTCGACTCCCCGGAGGCGCGGACCCCGGGCGTGCTGCAACCCGGCCAGACGATCGACCGCTTCGGCAGCGCCCGCGGCGACTTCGTCTCGCCCGCGGACACGCCCTACCCGCAGCGCGGTCTGCCGCCGGACAACCTCAACAACGGCTACCACCAGTACGAGGTGGTCCGACCGCTGCCGGTGTGGGAGGGTCCGATCGCCCCGGCCATGGGGCAGCCCGGTGGCGGCACCCAGTACGTCCTGCCGCACTCCGTGGTCGACCTGATCAACGCCGGCTACCTCAGGGAGATCCCGCTGTGAACCTGCAAGGCCTCGGCACCGCCCTCGACGACATCGGCATCGAGCCCCTGGTGGTCGCCCTGGGCTCCCGCGACGAGCAGTGCTGGTGCATCCACGGCACCCCCGAGGGCCCGTGGCAGGTGTACTGGATGGAGCGCGGCCAGAAGAACCACCTGGTCGAGCTGCCGGACGAGAGCGCGGCGTGCGAGCTGCTGCTCGGCAGGCTGACCTACAGCCAGCTCGTCGCGGGCAGGCTCACCCGCCGCTGACGCACACCGGTGGGCGGGGGCCACCCCCGCCCACCGGGCGCGTGTCAGGCGCGGGTCTGGGCGTCGAGGACGTGTGCCACGGCCTCGGTGACCCGCTGCGCTTGTTTCACGTGAAGCCATTCGTCGGGCACGTGGGCGTTGGAGTCCGCCCCCAGCGCGCCGGTGATCACGAACTGCGCGTCCGGGTACGCCTTGGCGAGCAGGCCCATGAACGGGATCGACCCGCCCAGCCCGATCGTGCGCCACGGGGCGCCGAACACCTCGTCGGACGCCGCGTCCAGGGCCGCGCGCAGCCACGGCGCGAGCGCGGGCGCGTTCCAGCCGTCGGCGACCTCGGTGCGCGACAGCTCGACCCGCGCGCCGTAGGGGACGTCGCTGGTCAGCACCTCCGCGACGGCCGCGAGCGCCGCCTCGCCGTCGGCCGTCGGCGGCAGCCGGAAGCTCAGCGTCAGCGTGGTGGACGGGCGCAGCACGTTGCCCGCGTCGACCGGTTCCGGGAAGCCCGCGGCACCGATGACCGACAGCGTCGGGCGCCAACTGTTGTTCAGGACCAGCTCCACCTCGTCGTCGGACACCGGGCGGGCGCCCGCGGTGAGCGGGAACGCGCCCGTGACCGTGCCCGGGGCCGCCGCGACGGTGGCCGCGGCCTCGGCGGCGCGATCGTCGGGGATGTCGACGTGCATGTCCTTGATCCGGATCTCGCCGGTCTCGGAGTCCTCGACGCGGTCCAGCAGCGCCCGCACGATCCGGAACGAGCTGGGCACGATCCCGCTGGCCAGGCCGGAGTGCGCACCGGCGTCGAGCACCCGCACGGTCAGGTCGACCGAGACCAGGCCGCGCAGCGACGTGGTCAGCCAGAGCCGCTCGTAGTCGTTGCCGCCGGAGTCCAGGCAGATGACCAGCGACACCCGGCCCAGGCGCTCGGCCAGGTGCTCCAGGTAGGCGGGCAGGTCCGGGCTGCCGGACTCCTCGCCGGTCTCCAGCAGGACGGCGCAGCGCCCGTGCGCCCCGCCCGCGGCGCGCACGGCCTCGATCGCGGCGGTGGCGGCGTAGCCCGCGTAGCCGTCGTCGGCCGAACCGCGGCCGTAGAGCCTGCCGTCGCGCAGCACCGGCGTCCACGGGCCGAGGCCCTCGCCCCAGCCGCCGACCGGCGGCTGCTTGTCCAGGTGGCCGTAGAGCAGCGTGGTGCCGGTGTCCGGGGCACCCTCGGTGGCCGGGACGTCCACGACCAGCAGCGGCGAGCGGTCCGGCAGCCGCACCACCTCCACCCGGGCACCGGGCAGGTCCCGACCGGTGATCCACCGGCGCAGGTGCTCGACGGCCGCGTCGAGGTGGCCGGTCTCCGCCCAGTTCCGGTCGAAGTTCGGGGAGAGGGCCGGGATGGCGACGAATTCCCGCAGGCTGGGCAGGATCTCCGCCTCCCACAGGCGCGTCACGGCGTCGTGTGCTGCTGTCTTGTCCACCCCCCGATCCTGCCACCCGGCGCGGGCGACCCGCCGTGACCGGATCGCGACGGTGCGGCACAAGGTGAGGTAGCTCACCCGCGTTCGCGGCCGGGTCCGCCGCCGCGCGGCGCCGGTCGCGCTGAGCTGCTCCGATCGGCGGCTGCTCTGACCCCCGAACATCGGGAGTCCAAGCGTTTTCCCAGCTCAGCCGCACCCTGTGGACAACTCCCGACGTTCGGCGCCTCGTTCCGCCATGCTGTGCCGTGCCAGGATGTGGGAGGAAACCGTCTGCGCTGACGGTGGCCAACGCCACTACCCGTGGCGTGCCGCGCAGCGCGGCCGCCCGCCCGCCACGAGCGGTCGGGCGGCTCGAACCACGAGGAGATCGCACATGTCGTCCCCAGAACAGTGGACGCACCCCGAGCCCCGGGGTGGCCCGGCGGCCACGGCCGCCGCGCCCACAGCAGAGCAGGTGATCGCGGGTTTGCGTGCCACCAGCGAGGGCGGTCCGGAGCTGGTGCAGCTCCTGACGCCCGAGGGTGAACGGGTGGAGAACGCCGAGTTCGACCGGTACGTCGCCGACGTCACCGCCGAGGACCTGCGCGGGCTCTACCGCGACATGGTGCTGGTGCGCCGGGTCGACCGCGAGGCGAACGCGCTGCAGCGCCAGGGCCAGCTGGGGATCTGGGTCCCGCTGCTGGGCCAGGAGGCGGCGCAGATCGGTGCGGGTCGGGCGATGCGGCCGACCGACATGGCCTTCCCCTCCTACCGCGAGCACGGCGTGGCCTGGTGCAAGGGCGTGCACCCGACGGAGCTGCTGGGCATCTTCCGCGGCACCGACCACGGCACCTGGGACTCGGTGGAGACCCGGTTCCACCCGTACACGATCGTCATCGGCAACCAGGTGCTCAACGCCGCCGGGTACGCCATGGGGCAGCGGTTCGACGGCAAGGTGGGCGACGCCGACGGCGAGGCCACCATGTGCTTCTTCGGCGACGGCGCCACCAGCCAGGGCGACGTGCACGAGGGCTTCGTGTGGGCGTCGGTGTACGACGCGCCGCTGGTGTTCTTCTGCCAGAACAACCAGTGGGCCATCTCCGAGCCGACCGAGCGCCAGACCCGGCTCCCGCTCTACCAGCGCGCCCGCGGCTACGGCTTCCCCGGCATCCGGGTCGACGGCAACGACGTGCTGGCCACCCTGGCGGTCTCCCGCTGGGCGCTCGACGTCTGCCGCCAGGGCAACGGGCCGGTGCTGATCGAGGCGTTCACCTACCGGATGGACGCGCACACCACCACCGACGACCCGACCCGCTACCGGCTCTCCGACGAGCTGGAGGCGTGGAAGCTCAAGGACCCGATCGAACGGGTCCGGGTGAACCTGGTCCGGCACGAGCACGCCGAGCAGGACTTCTTCGACTCGGTGCAGGCCGAGGCCGACGAGCTGGCCGCGGAGCTGCGCGAGTTCTGCTTCTCCATGCCCGAACCGCCGGTGGGGCAGATGTTCGACCACGTCTACGCCGAGGCCAGCCCGCTGGTGACGGCCCAGCGCGAGGAGTTCCTGGCCTACCAGGCCGGGTTCGCCGGAGGTGAGCACTGATGGCCGCACCCGTGATCGACCGGTCCGCGACCGCGTCGTCGGTCCGCTCGCTGACCCTGGGCAAGGCGCTCAACCTGGGCCTGCGCACCGCGATGGAGGCCGACCCCAAGGTCCTGGTGATGGGGGAGGACGTCGGCAAGCTCGGCGGCGTCTTCCGGATCACCGACGGCCTGCAGAAGGACTTCGGCGAGCACCGCGTGCTGGACACGCCGCTGGCCGAGTCCGGCATCATCGGCACCGCGGTCGGCCTGGCCGTGCGCGGGTTCCGCCCGGTGTGCGAGATCCAGTTCGACGGGTTCATCTTCCCCGGCTTCGACCAGATCGTGTCCCAGGTCGCCAAGCTGCACAACCGCACCCTGGGCCGGGTGAAGGTGCCCATGGTCATCCGGGTGCCGTTCGGCGGCGGCATCGGCGCGGTCGAGCACCACTCGGAGTCCCCGGAGTCGTACTTCGCGCACACCGCGGGCCTCAAGGTCGTCGCCTGCTCCAACGCCGTGGACGCCTACTGGATGATCCAGCAGGCCATCGAGTGCGACGACCCGGTGCTGTTCTTCGAACCCAAGCGGCTCTACCACTCCGGTTTCATGAAGGCCGACGTCGACACCGCGGCCACCCCGGGACCGCTGTTCGCCTCGAAGGTGCTGCGCCGCGGGAGCACCGCGACCGTGGTGGCCTACGGGCCGTCGGTGAAGGTGGCGCTGGACGCGGCCACCGCCGCCGAGGAGGACGGGCACTCGCTGGAGGTCATCGACCTGCGCGCGCTGTCCCCGCTCGACCTGGGGCCGGTGTTCGAGTCGGTGCGCCGCACCGGGCGGTTGGTCGTGGTCAGCGAGGCGCCGTCGGAGGCCTCGCTCAGCTCCGAGATCGCCGCCAGGGTGCAGCAGGAGTGCTTCCACTCGCTGGAGGCGCCGGTGCTGCGGGTGACCGGGTTCGACACCCCGTACCCGCCCGCGAAGCTGGAGGAGCACTTCCTGCCCGACCTGGACCGGGTGCTCGAGGCCGTCGACCGCTCGCTGGCGTGGTGACCCGTGCCTGAGTACAAGAGCTTCCCCCTGCCGGACACCGCGGAGGGGCTGACCGAGGCCGAGATCCTGTCCTGGCACGTCAAGCCGGGCGACGTGGTCACCGTGAACCAGATCATCGTCGAGATCGAGACGGCCAAGGCCGCCGTCGAGCTGCCCTGCCCGTGGGCCGGGGTGGTGACCGAGCTGCACGTCCACCCGGGGCAGACGGTGGACGTCGGCACCCCGATCCTGACCGTCGACGTCGACCCCGGCGGCGCGGCGGCACCGGACGTGGGCTCGATCAACGGTTCGCTGAACGGTGCCGCGGCGCCCGCCGAGGAGGAGATGAAGCCGCTGGTCGGCTATGGCTCCAAGGCGGTCACCGCGAAGCGGCGGGCGCGGCGGGGCCCCGCGGTCCCGGCCGAGCCCGCCGCCGCGGCGGCGCAGGGTTCGGTGGCGGCGGCGTTCGAGCACGCGCCGGGGCCGCTGCCGGTGGTGGAGGAACCCGTACCCGCGAACACCGCCACCACCCCCACGGCCGCTTCCGCCGTCTCCGCCGCCGCCGTGCCCAACGCCCTGCCCGCCGCGCCGGACGACCACGCGGACGGCCATGCGGGCGGCTACGTGCCGCTGGCGAAGCCGCCGGTGCGCAAGCTGGCCAAGGAGCTGGGCGTCGACCTGCGGTCGCTGACCGGGTCCGGCGACCGCGGGGTGATCACCCGCTCCGACGTCGAGCGCGCCGTGGCCGGGCCGGTGGCCGCGTCCCCGGCGGGAACCCCGGCCGCGCAGGCGGTGGCGTCCTCCGGTGGTGAGCGGCGGGTGCCGATCAAGGGCGTCCGCAAGGTCACCGCGGCGGCGATGGTCAGCAGCGCGTTCACCGCACCGCACGTCACGGAGTTCCTGACCGTGGACGTGACGCCGATGATGGAGCTGCGGGCGCGGTTGAAGGCGCACCGGGACTTCCGCGACGTCAAGCTGACGCCGCTGGCGTTCTGCGCCAAGGCCGTGGCGATGGCGGTCAAGCGCACACCGGAGGTCAACTCCGCGTGGGACGAGGCCGCGCAGGAGATCGTCTACAAGGACTACGTGCACCTCGGGATCGCCGCGGCGACCCCGCGCGGGCTGATCGTGCCGAAGGTCCGCAACGCGGAGCGGTTGTCGCTGCGCGAGCTGGCCGAGGCCCTGGACGCGCTCACGGTCACCGCCCGCGACGGCAAGACGCCGCCCGCGGACATGGTCGGCGGGACGATCACCATCACCAACGTCGGCGTGTTCGGTGTGGACACCGGGACACCGATCATCAACCCCGGCGAGTCGGCGATCCTGGCGTTCGGTGCCATCCGGGACACGCCGTGGGTGGTCGACGGGGAGGTCGTGGTGCGCAAGGTGTGCCAGTTGGCCCTGAGCTTCGACCACCGGTTGGTGGACGGGCAGCAGGGGTCGGAGTTCCTGTCCGACGTCGGCGCGCTGCTGGCCGACCCAGCGGTGGCGATGACCTACTGACCCGTGCGTGGTGGGGGCCCGCCCGGGTGGGCCCCCACCACGCCGGTCAGGGCCGGGGCAGGTCGAAGTAGTCGGTCAGGGTGGCGGCGAAGGCGATGTCGCCGCGGACCTTGACCTTGCCGGAGATGAAGAGCTTGGGGAGGGTGGCTCCGCCGGTGACCGCGCGGAGGAAGTCCGGGGGGTCGGCGGTGATGGTGACCCGGGGGTCGGCCGTGGGGATGTCGGCGGTGGTGCAGGTGCCCCGGGCGATCACCGTTTCGAAGCGGTCGTAGCCGCCCTCGCCGGAGCCGCCGGTGAAGCGCCAGTGCACGACCGCGCGCAGGTCGGCGGCCTTGGTCAGGTCCAGGTGGGCCGACATGCGGCGGAAGACCTCCTCGAAGACGACGTGGCGCAGGCGGTGGTGCGCCATCAGGGCTTCGAGTTGGTCGGGGCTGGTGCGGGCGAAGAAGCGGGCGAAGGTCTCGGTGGACATGCCCGCCAGTTCGACGCCGGTGCCCGCGGTGCCGAGCATGTCCAGCGTGGCGATGAGCTGGACGAACTGGTCGGGGTCGAGCTTTGCGGGGTCGATGGTGGCGGCGAAGCCGTCGAGGTCCACCACGGCGGTGGGTTCGAGGCGGTGCCACTTCTCGCCGCGGCGCCTGCGGGAACCGGTCATGCCCGCAGTGTGCGCCCTGGAGCGGCTCATGGGCGCGGTAGGTCGAACAGGCCGATCAGGTTCGCGGCGAACGCGAGGTCGCCGCGCACCTTGAGCTTGCCGGTCATGAACAGGACGGGGGCCGAGGCGTTGTTGCTGATCAGCTTGAGGAAGTCGACCGGGGTCAGGGTGACCGTGACGCGGGGTCTTTCCGCCATCTCGCGGCCGACCGTGCAGGTGCCGCCCCGGATGACCGTCTCGTAGCGGTCGTAGCCGCCCTCGCCCGCGCCTCCGGTGAGGCGCCAGTGCACGACGGCGTGCAGGTCCTTGACCCGGTCCTGGCGCAGGTGGGCGCCCATGCGGCGGAAGATCTCGCCGAGGACGCGCTCGCGCAGCACCGGGTCGGCCATGATCGACTCGACCTGGTCGGTGGTGGCGTGCGCCATCAGGCGGGCGAACGTGGTCGGCCCCATCCGGGACAGGCCGATGTCCGCGCCCGCCTCGGCGAGCCGGTTGACCGCGGCGAGCACCGAAGTCAGGTCATTCGTGCCAAGTTTTCTCGGATCGATTGCGCGACCGATAGCATCCACGTCGATGTTCGACGCGGCGACGTCAGCCACGTCGATGCGGTCGAGCATCGCCACGAGATCCCGCGGTTTCAGCGCGCCGATGGCCTCACCGGTGTGACTTGACTCGGGCATGGACACCTCCAGGACCTACTCACCAGTAGGCTACGGGTGAGTAGGTTTTCCGGCAAGTGGGGCACAGGAGGTTGGCGTGAGCGTCGACGAACAGCGTCGGCCTGCGCGCGTGAAGCGCCTGCCACGCGAGGTCCGCGAGCGCCAGATCCTGGACGCGGCGGTGCGGGTGTTCTCCGAGCACGGGTACCACAACGCGTCCATGGACGAGATCTCCGAGGTCGCGGGCGTCTCCAAGCCCATGATCTACGCGTACCTCGGGCACAAGGAGGACCTGTTCGCCGCCTGCATCCGGCGCGAGGCCACCCTCCTGGTGGAGGCCATCGCGAGCGGCGTGCGGGCGGAGGCGCCCCCGGACATGCAGCTCTGGCACGGCCTGCGCGCCTTCTTCCGCTTCGTCGGCGAGCAGCGCGAGAGCTGGCGCGTGCTGCACCGCCAGGCCACCTCCCAGGGCGGTCCGTTCAGCGAGGAGCTGATGGGGATGCGCGGCCGGGCGATCAACCTGGTCGACGCGCTGCTCGTCCGCTCCGCCACCAGCCACGGCGTGCCGACGAAGTCCACCGAGGCGATGGCGGTCGCCCTGGTCGGCGCGGGTGAGTCCCTCGCCGACTGGTGGCTGGACCACCCGGACGTGCCGGAGAAGACCGTGGCCTCCTGGCTGATGAACCTCGTCTGGATGGGCCTCGGTGACCTCGTCGACGGCACCTCCTGGCTGCCGACCCCGGAGTAGCCGCTACCGCCGGAGGTACAGGTCGCGGAGCAGGGCGATCTCGGCGCCGTGGTGGATGGCCTCGCGGCTGATGTGCAGCACGAGGGTGGCCATCGGGGCGTCGGCGTGCGGCCCCTCGGCGGAACCGCACGGGCGGGCCAGGTCGTCGGCGTCGAGACCGCGAACGCCCGCGACCCAGGCCGCGTAGGTCTCGTCGAGCTGGGCAAGCCCACCCGCCGCGTCCCCGGCGTAGGCGTGGGTCGGGTAGTCGTACCGCGGGCCGCCGAAGTGGTCGGCGGTGCGCGCGCCGAAGACCCCGACGACCAGGTGGGCCATGCGCCAGGCAATGGTGGTGACCGGCGCCGGGTCGGGCTGCGGGTACTCGAAGTCGATGGTGAACCCACCGGTGCCCGGACCGGCTGGGCGGACGTTCCACGAACCGAGCGCGGGCTCCCACAGGTACTCGTCGTCGGTGAGGCCGTCGAGGCGCGGGCGCAGTTGCGTGGTCCAGTGCAGGTCGAGCTGCTCGACGAGTTCGCGGGTCCAGTCGATGTTCATGCGGGCAGCCTAGGAACCTTTGCGGACACCTTCGGTCCGCGAGTCGTCGCGGATGATGCAGGTGATCACGTCGTACGGGCGGGTCTCGTGGGCGCCGACCCGGCAAGGCAGGCAGTACGCGTCCCCCGGTCCGGCGACCAGGTAGAAGTCGGCGTCGCGGGTGCCCGACCAGCTCGGCGACCGGCGAGTGGCCCGAACGGTGGGGGAGATGCGGTCGAGGAGCTGGGCGAGGGCCACCGCGGGGTCGGGGTCGGCGCCCGCGCGCTCCTGGAACCGCTCGACCGCGTGCGGCAGGAAGTGCACCAGCGACAGCAGGGCGTTGCCGCGCAGGGCCAGCGGGTCCTCGCGGGAGCGGGACCGGGGGAACGGGACGCAGTTCGTCGCGGCCCAGTGCTCGGGGGCGCGGCGGTACGGCGCCAGCGGGAGCACGAAGGAGCCGGGGACCAGCACGAAGTAGCCGGACGGGCTGCGCCTGCCGCGCACCGGGCCGGGGAGGGTGTCGGTGACCTCGCCCCGGTCGGCGATGGCGTCGGTGAGCCAGTCGCGGGCGCGTTCCCGGTCGCCGAAGCCGAAGGCGTCGGCGCAGGCGTCCGCGCAGCGGTCGGTGACCACGATCGGCCAGTCGAGCGGGTCGGTCATGGGTCAATCCTGGACCGGTGTGGTCCCGTCGCGTCGGACGGGACCACACCGGTGTGTTCACAGCTCGGTGTCACAGAGCGGTGATCAGGCCCTCGATGTGCGGCTTGGGCTTGCGCGCGTCGAACAGGTCGAACTTCCAGTCCGCGCCGACCTGCTCGGCGTGGAAGCCGACCTTGCCGGGCAGCAGCACCGGGAGCTTGAACCGGACGTCGACGGTGTAGGCGTCGGGCAGCCTGCCCTCGAACGCGGCCAGGCAGCGGGCCTTGGTCCACATGCCGTGCGCGATCGCCTGCGGGAACCCGAACAGCTTGGCGGTGAGCCCGTACAGGTGGATCGGGTTGCGGTCGCCGGAGACGTCGCCGTAGCGCCTGCCGAGGTCGCCGGGCACCTTCCAGACCGCCGACGGGGCGGGCAGCGCGCCGCGCTGCCCGGGACCGGACTCCGACGACTTCGCCGAGTTGTCGGAGCCGCCGCCGCGGCAGAGGTAGGTGCTCACCTCGTGCCAGAGCACCTCCTCGCCGACGGCGACCTCGCTGATCATGTCGTACTGCTTGCCCTTGGGGTGCGGGCGCAGGTTCTCCACGTGCACCCGCAGGTCGAGCTTCTCGTTGACCAGCAGCGGCCGGTGCTGGGTGATCACGTTGGCCACGTGCACCGAGCCGATCAGCGGGAACGGGAAGTCCGGGTCCGTCATCAGCTTCACCTGCATGGGGAAGGTGAGCATGTGCGGGTAGGTCACCGGCAGCTCGTTGCCCAGCCGGAACTCGCACACCCGGTTGTAGGCGGCGAGGTGGGCCGGGTCGACGGACACGGACTGCCGCAGGTAGGTGCGGTCGGGCAGCTCCCGACCGCCCTTCTTGCCGAAGCCCGCGACGACCGCCTTGGGGTACAGGACGCCCAGGTTGGGCGACTCCCGCAGGGCCTGGGTGGACATCAGGCCCCCAGCAGCGACTGGCCGCAGACCCGGACCACGTTGCCGTTGACCGCACCGGAGGCCGGGTTGGCGTACCAGGCGACGGCCTCGGCGACGTCGACCGGCAACCCGCCCTGCGACATCGAGTTCATCAGGCGACCGGCCTGCCGGATGAACAGCGGGACGGCCGCGGTCATCTGGGTCTCGATGAAGCCGGGGGCGACCGCGTTGATGGTGCCGCCGTACTCGGCCAGCTTGGGCGCGTAGGCGTTGACCATGCCGATGACGCCCGCCTTGCTGGCGCCGTAGTTGGTCTGGCCGGTGTTGCCCGCGATGCCCGCGATGGAGGACACGCCGATGATGCGGCCGTTGGGGCGCAGCACCTTCTCGGCGAGCAGGGCGTCGTTGACCCGGAGCTGGCTGCTCAGGTTCACGGCGATCACCGAGTCCCAGAGCCCTTCCTTCATGTTGGCCAGCTTCTTGTCGCGGGTGATGCCCGCGTTGTGCACGACGATGTCGACCCCGCCGTGCCTGCTCTTGAGGTGCTCGACCAGCTTGGCCGGGGCGTCGGCGGCGGTGATGTCGAGCTGGAGCGAGGAGCCGCCGACCCGGTTGGCGACCTTGGCCAGGTCGCCGCCCTGGGCCGGGATGTCCAGCACGACGACGTGCGCGCCGTCGCGGGCGAGCACGTCGGCCATGGCCGCGCCGATGCCGCGGGAGGCGCCGGTGACCAGCGCGACCTTGCCCGCGAGCGGGGCGTTCCAGTCCTCCGGCTCGACCCCGGCACCGCCGTGCGTGCCGACCCGGATGACCTGGGCGTCGACGTAGGCGGACTTGGCCGACAGCAGGAAGCGCAGCGTGGACTCCGCCTCGCTCTCCGCGCCGGGCTGCACGTAGACAAGCTGGGCGGTCGCGCCGCGGACGATCTCCTTGCCGAGCGACCGGACGAAGCCCTCGAGGGCGCGCTGGGCGATGAGCTCCAGCGGGTCCTCGACGTTCTCCGGCGGGGTGCCGAGCACCACGATCCGGCCACAGGCCCCGAGCTGCCGCAGCACGGGGTGGAAGAAGTCGTACAGCGCGCGGAGCTGCTCGGGTGCCTTGATCCCGGTCGCGTCGAACACCAGGCCGCCGTAGGCGACTCCGCGCTCGCCCTTGGGGGCGGGAGCGGCGGTGGTCAACACGTCGATGCCCGCGGCCTTGGCGGTGGTGGCGAGCGCGTCGCCCAACCGCCCGCCGGGGGCACCGCCCACCAGCGCGGGGCCGTCCAGCGCTGGCGCGCCGGGCTTGTGGCGCCGCAGCGTCGGGGGGTTCGGCAGTCCGAGACGCTTCACGAGAAGCTTTCCGACGCCGGAGGTGGTGAACTGCTGATAGCGGTCAGTCATCTGTGTGCGCCTCCCTACTCGCTAGTAAACTTACTCAAGAGTAGGTTAGGATGCTACCTCAGATGCAAACCTGTGCTTTGGAGGACGGAATGGCCCCCAGTCGCGTGCGCCGAGTTGCGGTCCTTGGTGGGAACCGCATCCCCTTCGCGCGGTCCAACGGTAAGTACGCCAAGGCGTCGAACCAGGACATGTTCACCGCCGCGCTCGACGGCCTGGTCGCCCGCTTCGGCCTCCAGGGCGAGCGCCTCGGCGAGGTCGCCGCGGGTGCGGTGCTCAAGCACAGCCGCGACTTCAACCTCGCCCGCGAGTGCGTGCTGGGCAGCAGGCTCTCCCCGGAGACCCCCGCCTACGACGTGCAGCAGGCGTGCGGCACCGGCCTGCAGGCCATCGCCCAGGTCGCGAACAAGATCGCGCTCGGCCAGATCGACTCGGCCATCGCGGGCGGCGTCGACACCACCTCCGACGCGCCGCTGGCGGTCAACGAGGACCTGCGCCACATCCTGATCGCGCTGAACAACGCCAAGACCGTCCCGCAGCGGCTGGCCCTGCTGGCCAAGATCCGCCCCGGCCACATCGTCCCGGACATCCCGCGCAACGCCGAGCCGCGCACCGGCCTGGCGATGGGCGACCACGCGGCGATCACCGCCAAGGAGTGGGGCATCACCCGCGAGGCGCAGGACGAGCTGGCCGCCTCCAGCCACCAGAAGCTGGCCGCCGCCTACGACCGCGGCTTCTTCGACGACCTGATCACCCCGTTCCAGGGCCTGAGCAAGGACCAGAACCTGCGGCCGGAGTCCACCGCGGAGAAGCTGGCGAAGCTCAAGCCCGCCTTCGGCGGCGCCGACGGCACCATGACCGCGGGCAACTCGACCCCGCTGACCGACGGCGCCTCGGCGGTGCTGCTGGCCACCGAGGAGTGGGCCAAGGAGCACCGGCTGCCGGTGCTGGCGTACCTGACCTTCACCGAGACCGCGGCCGTCGACTACGTGCACGGCGGCGAGGGCCTGCTGATGGCGCCCGCGTACGCGGTGCCGCGGATGCTGGCCCGCGCGGGCCTGTCCCTGCAGGACTTCGACTTCTACGAGATCCACGAGGCGTTCGCCTCGCAGGTGCTGGCCACCCTGGCGGCCTGGGAGAGCGTGGACTTCGCCAAGGAGAAGCTGGGCCTGGACGCCCCGCTCGGCTCGATCGACCGGTCGAAGCTCAACGTCAACGGCTCGTCCCTGGCGGCCGGTCACCCGTTCGCCGCGACCGGCGGCCGGATCGTGGCCACGCTGGCGAAGCTGCTCAACGAGAAGGGCTCGGGCCGCGGCCTGATCTCCATCTGCGCCGCGGGCGGCCAGGGCGTCACCGCGATCCTGGAGAAGCCGGAAGCGGCAGCACCCGCTGCCAAGTAGGACCTCGGTAGCACCCTCTACGGCTCTCTAGCTCACCAGCTAGAGAGCCGTAGAGGTTTGTACGGCTCTAAGGTGAAACGCATGGAGCGGGCGTGCGAGTGGGAGGCCCGGCACGGGATGCTGGTCGGGCTGTCCCCGCGGCGGACCAGGGTCAGGTCGATGGTCGGGTTGGCGGTCGCCGGGCTGGTGCTGCTGGTGCCCGCGGTGTTCGTCGCCGCGCACGCGGTCGAGGTCGCGCTGGCGGGCGGCTGGGACGACCGGGTGTGCCGGTCGGTCGGTTCCCGGGGATGCGCCCCGGCGTGGCTCTCGTTCGGCGCGGCGCTGTTCTTCGCGGTCGTCGGGGCGGGGTTCGGGGTGGGCGCGGTGCGCGAGCTGTCCAAGCGGGAGCACGCGTTCGCGCTGGAGCGGGACGACTTCCGGGTGGTCTTCCGGAACTCCTCGACGCACGTCCCCGAGTGGGTGCGGATCCGGTGGGCCGACCTCGCCGAGGTGGTCCCGGTCGGCGACCGGCTGGACCTGGTGCTGCGCGAGGGGGCGTCGGCGACGCACCTCGACGGGCGGGCCGCGGGCCCCTTGACCGACCTGCTGTGCGGGAATGCCCGGGCCGACGCGGCGGTGCTGCGCCACTTCCGCAGCGCCGACCGGCGGCAGATCGGCCAGGCGTCCGCGCAGGACGAGGCGAACCGGGTCGCGGCCGACACGCCGTAGCGGAATCTCGCCGGATATCGGATCTGCGCTAGAGACGCCGATACCGTCCGAGAATGGACCCGGTGCGCAACCCGTTCGCCCCCGGCGCAGGTCAGCGCCCCCCGGAACTGGCAGGCCGCGAGAAGGAGCTGACCGCCTTCGAGGTGGTGCTGGAACGGGTCGCGCGGGGGCGGCCGGAGCGCAGCCTCGTGCTGACCGGGCTGCGCGGGGTCGGCAAGACGGTGCTGCTGGGCGAACTGCGGTCGATGGCCGTCCGGCGCGGGTGGGGCGCGGGGAAGATCGAGGCCCGGCCGGACGCCGCGCTGCGCAGGCCGCTGTCGGCGGCCCTGCACCGGGCGGTGCGCGACCTGGCGGTGCGGCACCGGGCGCCGGAACGGGTCGAGTACGTGCTCGGCGTGCTGAAGGCGTTCGCGCTCAAGTCGAACCCGGACGGCGCCAAGCTGCGCGAGCGCTGGCAGCCCGGCATCGACGTGCCCGCCGCGGTGGGCCGCGCCGACTCCGGCGACATCGAGATCGACCTGGTGGAGCTGTTCACCGACGTCGCCGAACTGGCCCAGGACGTCGGCACCGGGGTGGCCGTCCTGATCGACGAGATGCAGGACATCGGCGCCGACGACATCTCCGCGCTGTGCGCCGCCTGCCACGAACTGGCCCAGTCCGGTGCGCCGCTGGTCGTGGTCGGCGCCGGGCTGCCGCACCTGCCCGCGGTGCTCTCGGCGAGCAAGTCGTACTCCGAGCGACTGTTCCGCTACGTCCGCATCGACCGCCTGGACCGCCCCGACGCCGACCGCGCGGTCCTCGCCCCGGTCGACCGCGAGGAGGCTGGCATCACCCCGGAGGCGCTCGACGCGCTGTACGAGCGCTCCGGCGGCTACCCGTACTTCATCCAGGCGTTCGGCAAGGCCGCCTGGGACGCCGCCCCCGCCGACCCGATCACCGCGGAGGACGTGCTGGTGGCGGCCCCGGAGGCGGAGGGCGAGCTGGCGGTGGGGTTCTTCGGCTCCCGGTACGAGCGGGCCACCCCGGCCGAGCGCGAGTACCTGCGGGCGATGGCGGAGCTGACGCACGGCCGCGACGAGGGCGCGGGCACCTCGGACGTGGCGGTCTTCCTGGGGCGCAAGCCGTCGTCGCTGTCACCCGCGCGGGACAGCCTGATCAAGAAGGGGTTGGTGTACTCGGCCGAGCGCGGCCGGATCGCCTTCACCGTGCCGCACTTCGGCCGGTACCTGCTCGGCATGGAGGAGTAGGCGTCTCGGCCTGTCTCGCGGGGTCTAGGCCACACGCTAGAGAGTGACATGAACACCTCGCGTGACCGTCCCCACCGGACAGATGGCGGCTCAGCTCAGTTATCGGCCGATGATTCACCGGCCTGTGCGCCACCTCACCGGCTAATCGCTGGCGTTTCGATTGGGTAACGCGCATACTTGAGGCACAAGCCGAAGACCTCCGAAGGAGATGCAAGTCCGATGAACCTCACTGCCAAGTTCCGTGCCCGCCGCGTCGAGGCCCGCAACCGGAAGGCGGTGACCCGCGCGATCGAGACCGCCGCCACCCCCTCGATGCGCCACGAACTGATGACCCTCGCCCAGAACCAGCAGCACAACTGGCGCTGACTGTTCGAGTGGTTTGGATCACAACTTGTGATCGTGTAACACCCCCGGCTCGTCAAGCGATGAACCGGTTGACCCCGTAGTGCTGGCGGACCCCCGACCTGGCAGCACTACGGGGTTTCCACATGTCTGGGGTCAGATCGGCCCCGCCCGGCAGTGCATACTTCCGCCGTGTTCTTAGGTGTGGACGTGGGCGGGACCAAGATCGCTGTCGGTGTGGTGGACCCGGCCGGGCAGGTGGTCTGGCGGGAGCAGCGGAGCACGCACCGCCACGGCACGGCCGAGGAGGTCTTCGCCGTCGTGGCCGGGCTGGTGGGGACCGCGCTGGCGCGGTACGACGTCGAGGCGGTGGGGGTCGGGTCCGCCGGGCCGGTGGACATCCCGAACGGCACCGTGTCGCCGCTCAACATCCCCGCGTGGCGGGGCTTCCCGCTGCGCGCCCGGGTGGCCGAGGTCGTGGGCCTGCCGGTCGTGCTGGCCGGGGACGGGCCGTGCATGGCGCTCGGCGAGCACTGGGTGGGGGCAGGGCGCGGGGCCTCGGACATGGTCGGGCTGGTGGTGTCCACCGGGGTCGGCGGCGGGCTGGTGCACGGCGGGCGGCTGTTCGGCGGTCGCACCGGCAACGCGGGCCACATCGGTCACGTGGTCGTGGAACCCGACGGCGACCCGTGTTCGTGCGGCGGCCGGGGCTGCGTGGAGATCGTGGCCAGCGGCCCCAACCTGGTGCGGTGGGCCCGGGCGCGGGGCTGGTCCGCCCCCGGGGACGCCGACGCGGCGCACCTCGCGGCGGCGGCGCGGCACGGCGACGAGATCGCGCTGGCCGCCTTCACCCGCGCGGGCCGGGCCGTCGGGTTGGCCATCGCGGGTACCGCGGCGCTGTGCGACCTGGAGCTGGCGGTGGTCGGCGGCGGGGTGGCGCAGGCAGGGGACCTGCTGTTCGACCCGATCCGGGCGACCGTCGCCGAGTACGCGACCATGGACTTCACCCGGGGCACAGTCGTCGTGCCCGCGGCCCTGGGCGGGAACGCGGGGATCGTCGGCGCCGCAGCCCTGGTGGCGCGCGGCTGACCCGCCCGGACGCGCAGGCGGATCGGGCGGGACTACGCCTCGGGGGTGCGGCCCATCAGGTAGAACTCCGGGTTCGGGGTGAGCGCCATCAGGTGGGCCAGGCGGTTGGACATGGCGAACAGCGCGGTGATCGCGCCGACGTCCCAGACCTCGTCGTCGGTGAGACCCGCGTCGCGGGCGTCGTCGAGGTCGGCGTCGGTGAGGGTGGCGGGTTCCAGGGCGAGGGTGAGGGCCAGGTCGACGATGGCGCGTGAACGCGCGGGCAGGTCGACCGCCCACGGGTTGGTGGCCACCCGGTCGGCGAGGTGCGGGTCCTTGGCGCGGACGCGGAGGATCGCGCCGTGCGCGACCACGCAGTAGGTGCAGTTGTTGGCGCCGGAGGTGGCGACCACGACCAGTTCGCGCTCGGCCTTGCTCAGCCCGCCCTCGCGGTCCATCAGCGCGTCGTGGTGGTCGAGGAAGGCGCGCAGTTCGGCGGGGCGGTGGGCCAAGCCGAGGAAGACGTTCGGCACGAAGCCCGACTTCTCGGCGATGGCGCCGATCCGGTCCCGCAGGTCCTCGGGGAGGTCAGCCGGGTCGGCGACCGGGAAGCGGCTCGGTGTCATACCCCGAAACTAGTCTTCGGCACGACGGGGTGGGGTGCTGCCCGTTTCGGGAGATGTAAGCAGAGGGTTACCGCGCAGGGGGATCGGTGGGCCGTTCCCGGGTCGCCCGAGTGCCGGTGGGATTGCGCGCGCAACTGACTGATCGTGACTTCACCCGTTGGGCGCTACAGCCAGTCGACTCGTCCTCGGAAGCGCTATCTGCCGTAGCACCTGGTGTTTACCTCACCCGATCGGCGATTACGCGGGCACCGTGCCGTTCGGCGCTGAACACGCTCCGTTTATCGTCTACTACGCAGTAGGCGCGCGTTCGGGGGAGCGATGGGTGCAGACTGGGAGTAACCGCAGTACCACGAAGGAGTTCGTCGCTTTGGCTGTGACAGGAACGGAGTCCGCCCGTGTGGACGACCGCCGAACCCTGCACCTGACCTTCGCCCCGGAGGTCCTCGGGGCACCCGAACCGGACCGCAAGACCGGACCAGCCCCCACCGCGGCGGCCGACACCGCATCGGCCGATACGCAGGACCAGGCCGACACCGCCGCCGCGGACACCGGTCGGGCCACCGCGGACCTGCCCGCCCCCCGGCGCACCCCGCGCGACCGGGTGCTGGTGCTCGCCGAGCACCTGGTCGGCAGTTGGGCCTCGACGCTCCGGATGGCCTTGGCCATGCTGGCCTGCATGGTCGGCGCCCTGGTCGTGATCGCGCTCGCCACCGGCCCGTTGCCCGCGCTGATCGGCGCGGGCGCGCTGGCCGCGGTCATCAGCTCCACCCGCAACCGCTGAGCGGTCCGCTCGACGCGAAGAGGCCCCGCACCTGCTGGTGCGGGGCCTCTTCGCGGTCGGGCCGCGTCAGTGCGCGCCGATCTGGCGGAGCTTCTTGTCGCCGTCGTCGACGTGGTAGTCGTCCGGGCGGGTCTGGTCCATGCCGTTGAACGCCTTGAGCTTGCGGGCGATCAGCGTCACCACCACGGCGACCAGCAGGTTCGCCACCAGGGCGATGATGCCGACGTAGATCTGCACCGTGGAGCCCGCGAACGGGTGCCACCCGAACAGGCTGAGCTTGTCCAGCGCCAGCGCGGAGCCGCCGAAGTGCGCGCGCTTGCCGTTGGCGCTCGGGATGCCGTAGAGCAGCACCATCCCCCAGCCCATGCCGACGAACCACCCGGCGACCAGGCCCCACACGTGCAGCCACCGGGTGTAGAGCGCGATCGCCACCGCGGGCAGCGTCTGCAGGATGATCACGCCGCCGATGAGCTGCAGGTCGATGGAGAACTGCGGGTCGATGAACAGGATGAACGCGACCGCGCCGAACTTGACCACCAGCGAGGCGAGCTTGGCCTGCTTGGCCTCCTGCTTCGGGGTGGCGTCCTTGCGGAAGTACTCCTTGTAGATGTTGCGGGTCCACAGGTTGGCCGCGGCGATCGACATGATCGCGGCGGGCACCAGGGCGCCGATGCCGATGGCGGCGAAGGCGATGCCCGCGAACCACGAGGAGAACTCGTTCTGGAACAGCACCGGGATGATGGTGTTGGTGTCGGGCTGGCCGGTGGCCTGGTTGGTGATGGGCGTGACGCCCGCGGCGATGGCGACGAAGCCGAGCAGCGCCAGCAGCCCCAGCAGCAGCGAGTACGCGGGCAGCGCCGACATGTTCCGCTTGATCACGTTGCGGCCCTTGGAGGCCAGCACGCCGGTGACCGAGTGCGGGTAGAGGAACAGGGCGAGCGCCGAGCCCAGGGCCAGCGTGGCGTACTGGAGCTGGTTGTTGGCGTTGAGCAGCAGGCCGTCGCCCGCGGCCGGGGTGGCGTCGAACTTCTCCTTGGCCGAGGAGAAGATCTCCGACCAGCCGCCGAGCTTGATCGGCAGGTAGACGACCGCGGCGATGATCACGACGTAGACCAGGATGTCCTTGACGAACGCGATCAGCGCCGGGGCGCGCAGGCCGGACTGGTAGGTGTAGACCGCCAGCACGACGAACGCGATCAGCAGCGGCAGGTGCCCGACGATGCCGCTGCCGTTGATGCCCATGGTGCGCAGCACGGCCTCCAGGCCGACGAGCTGCAGCGCGATGTAGGGCATGGTGGCGACGATGCCGGTGACCGCGACCAGCAGCGCCAGCAGCGAGGACCCGTAGCGACCGCGGACGAAGTCGGCCGGGGTGACGTAGCCGTGCGCCCGCGACACCGACCACATGCGCAGCAGCGGCAGGAAGATGATCGGGTACAGCACCACCGTGTAGGGCAGCGCGTAGAAGCCCAGGGCGCCGGAGCTGAACATCAGCGCGGGGACGGCGACGAAGGTGTAGGCGGTGTAGATGTCGCCGCCGATGAGGAACCAGGTGACCCAGGAGCCGAACTTGCGGCCGCCGAGGCCCCACTCGTCCAGGTGGTCGAGGGTGCCGCCCGCCTTCCACTTCGCGGCGAGGAAGCCCAGCACGGTGACCACGCCGAACAGCACCACGAAGATGACCAGCTCGGTCCACTTCATCGGGTGGCCCCCTCATCCAGCTCGTCCACGTCGCGGCCGGGGCCGGGCGGGGTGGTCGGCCTGTCCTTGGTCATGACGAACACGGTCGTGGTGGCGGCCACCCCGACCACGACGCCGAGCAGTTGGAACCAGTAGAAGAACGGCATCCCGATGAGCTCGGGGCCGGTCCGGTTGAAGAACGGTGTGATCAGCAGCAGGAGGGGAACCAGCAGCAGCAGGTTCCAGGGGCTCCAGCGGATGCCGGAGGCCGACTTCTTCGGCGGTGCCATCGGCGGACCTCGATCGTGTGGCGAAGTGGTGCCGGGAAACAGTAGGACGTCCGACCCGTCCCGTCACTGGTTAACGCCGATTCGAGATGGAGGGGCGGGCACCGACGGTTCCCCGGCCGTTGTTTCCACAGGCTGTGCACAACCTTGTCCACAACCTGTGGACAACTCTGGAACACCTGGGGTCCACGGGGCTGCGGAGAAGCGAGAGAAAGCCCTGGACCAGGCAAATGGCCTAGTGAGTCGGCAGGCCGCAGTTGTGCACAGGTGGACCCGCATCAATCCACAGGCGGGTGCAGACGCGCCCCACAACCGCTCCTCGATGACCAACACGCCGAGCGGGCGCGCAGGCCGATGATCCGGTCCAGCCCCGGGAACGGCGGAAGGCCACCACGCCGGAGCGTGATGGCCTTCCGCCGGGAACCGCGGGGACTAGCCCAGGCGCTGCTTGAGCGCTTCCAGCTCGTCGCGCAGCGGCGTCGGGAGCTTGTCGCCGATCTTGTCGAACCACTCCTCGATCAGCGGCAGCTCGGCACGCCACTCGTCGGCGTCGAACCGCAGCGCCGCCTCGATGGCCGCCCGGTCGTCGTCGAGGCCGGACAGGTCCAGCTCGTCGGCACTGGGGATGAAGCCGATCGGGGTCTCGGTCGCGGCGGCCTTGCCCTCGATGCGCTCGATCGCCCACTTGAGGATGCGGGAGTTCTCGCCGAACCCGGGCCACAGGAAGGACTTGTCCTCGGCGCGGCGGAACCAGTTGACGTAGAAGATCTTCGGCAGCTTGGTCGCGTCGGCGCGCTTGCCGGTCTCGATCCAGTGGTTGAAGTAGTCACCGGCGTTGTAGCCGATGAACGGCAGCATCGCCATCGGGTCGCGGCGCACCACGCCGGTCTTGCCCACGGCCGCGGCGGTGGTCTCGCTGGACAGGGTGGCGCCCATGAAGGTGCCGTGCTGCCAGTCGCGGGACTCGGTCACCAGCGGGATGGTGGTGGCCCGGCGCCCGCCGAAGAAGATCGCCGAGATCGGCACGCCCTTCGGGTCGTCCCACTCCGCGGCCTTGGTGTCGCACTGGTCGATCGGGGTGCAGTAGCGCGAGTTCGGGTGCGCCGCCTTCTCCTCCGACCCCGGCGTCCAGTCCTGCTTCTTCCACGAGGTCAGGTGGGCGGGCGGCTCGCTCATGCCCTCCCACCAGATGTCGCCGTCGTCGGTCAGCGCGACGTTGGTGAACAGCGAGTTGCCCTTGGCGATGGTGCGCATCGCGTTCGGGTTGGTGTGGTAGTCGGTGCCCGGCGCCACGCCGAAGAAGCCGTTCTCCGGGTTGACCGCGTAGATGCGGCCGTCCTCGCCGAAGCGCATCCAGGCGATGTCGTCGCCGATGGTCTCGACCTTCCACCCGGGGATGGTCGGCTCCAGCATGGCCAGGTTGGTCTTGCCGCAGGCGCTGGGGAACGCGGCCGCGACGAAGTAGACCTTGTCCTCAGGGGAGGTCAGCTTGAGGATCAGCATGTGCTCGGCGAGCCAGCCCTCGTCGCGGCCGATCACCGAGGCGATGCGCAGCGAGTAGCACTTCTTGCCCAGCAGCGCGTTGCCGCCGTAGCCGGAGCCGTAGCTCCAGATGAGACGCTCCTCCGGGAAGTGCACGATGTACTTGGTGTCGCTGCACGGCCACGCGACGTCGGCCTGGCCCGGCTCAAGCGGGGCGCCGATGGAGTGCAGCGCCGGGACGAAGTCGCGCTCGGTGCCGTCGGCGTCGATGAAGCGGTCGAGGGCCTGGGTGCCCATCCGGGTCATGATCCGCATCGAGGCCACGACGTACTCGGAGTCGCTGATCTCCACGCCCAGCATCGGCGAGTCGGCGTCCAGCGGGCCCATGCAGAACGGGATCACGTACATCGTGCGACCGCGCATGCACCCCCGGTACAGCTCGGTCATGATGGCCTTCATCTCGGCCGGGTCCATCCAGTTGTTGGTGGGACCGGCGTCGGCCTCGTCGGCCGAGCAGATGTAGGTGCGCTCCTCGACGCGGGCCACGTCGTTGGGGTCGGAGGCGGCGTAGAACGAATTCGGCTTCTTCTCCAGGCGGGTGAAGGTGCCCGCGGCCACCAGCTTGTCGGTGACCCTGGTCCACTCCTCCTCGGACCCGTCGACCCAGACCACGGCGTCCGGAGTAGTCAGCTCGGCCACCTCACGCACCCAGGCCAGGAGCCGTTTGTGCGTGGTCGGTGCCTGGTCAACGCCAGGGATAGTCACTGCCGTCATCTCGCCTCGTCTCCTGACTGAACGCCGAAATGCCGATCAGGACGCCTTTGTCCCGACCGGACGTCGGTGTCCTCATCGAATGGGCTCGGTACCCGCCCCAGGACGGAGCGGGTGCTGGCCGTGAAGGAATACATCGAGGTTAGCGAAGTGACGCGCAGGTAACCGATGTCTGTCCTGTCGGCTCCCTCACAAGACCGATCAGGGAATCGATTCAGAACCTGAACGCTGCGGCGATTGCGGCTGGTGGGTGTTCGTTTCCGGAACAACCGTCACGGGCAGTGAAATCCCCCACGTCCACCGGGGGAGACGGACAGGACCCCCGGTGCGAGCGCACCGGGGGTCCTGGGGGCCTGCCGTACGGGGATCAGCTCTGCCAGGCGGCGTCGGAGCCGGTGCTGGCGCCCGCGCTCTGCTCGCCGCCCGCGGTGTCGCCGCCGGTGGAGCCGGTGCCGTCGGCCTCGTAGCCGCCGTCGGCGCCGATGTGACCGGTCTCGACCGTGGTCCACTCGTCGTCGCCGGTGTGCTGGGCCACGGTGACGTCGCCGTCGGCCTCGATCACCACGGCCTGGTCGGCGGAGCCGTCACCGTCGGTGTCGGTGAAGGCGTAGGTGCTGCCCGACTCGTCGGTCACCACGGCGGTGTCGTTGACGCCGTCGCCGTCCGAGTCGTACTCGGCGGTGCCCGCGGTCATGTCGCCCTCGGGGGTGTCGACGAGGATCTCGCCGCCACCGCCGGTGGAGGCGGGGGCTGCGTCGGCGTCGGCGCTGTCGTCGGTGGCGGTGGGGGCGGACGAGCCGGAGTCGTCGGCGCCGTCGCCGGAGGGGTTCGCCACCGAGCCGGGCTCGGCCTCGGTCCACTCGCCGGTGCTCTCGTCGTACTCGGCCGCGGAGGTCACGTTGCCCTCGCTGTCGAGCTCGACCACGGTGTCGGCGTTGCCGTCGCCGTCGGAGTCCGAGAAGGCCATGTAGCCGTCCTCGGTCTGCACGACCGCCGCGTCGTTGTCACCGTCGCCGTCGTAGTCGTAGTTCTCGCTGACCTCGTACTCCTCGCCACCGACCTCGACGGTGAGGACGTCGTGGCCCTGCTCGTCGGCGGTGGTGTCGGTGGTGTCGTCCGCGCCGGTCTCGTCCACGTACATGACGTACCCCTTACTCGTCCCTCACGGGCTTCATCTGCTTGTTGCGGATATGACTGACGATTCGCCTGTCCGGTTCCCGCCGTTACGGGGGTTCTCGTGACTGGCGTGCGGGTTATTTCTTGTCCCGGACCGCGCGGATGTCGGCGAGGAGCTTCTCCGCGCGTTCCCGGCCCGCCGTCACCTCGGCGAGGCGCTTGCTCACCGAGGTGGTCCGCTTCTGCCGTTCGGCCACGTCCAGCCGCAGCGCCTTGTCCACCTCGCGCAGTTGCTCCTCGATCCCGGTGATGCGCTTGCCCAGCGCCTCGTCCAGGGCCAGCGACAGTTGCGACTCCGCGTCGATGAGCTGCTCGGTGACCAGTTGGTCCAGGGTGGACCGGGTGTCGGCGATGGACTCGTTGAGCCAGGTCTTCATGTGCGCCTTGTCCGCGGTGTGCTTGCGGGTGCGCGCGATCCACCAGCCCGCGCCGAGGCCGATGATGATCGTGGGCACCAGCAGGATCGGCGCGGCGACCGCGCCCGCCAGCGGCAGCACCGCCATCTTCCCCGCGCCGATGCCGCTGACCCCGCCCATGAACACCAGCAGCTTGTCCTCGGCGGTGGGCGCGCGCTTCTCGGCGCCGCGCAGGATCACCTGCGAATGCCCGGACCGCGCGAATTGGGAGCGGATCACTTCCAGTTCGTCCGCGGAGAACAATTCCGCGAGCACCGTGTCGGCCACCTGGTTGAGCCGGGCGCCGACGCGTTCGCTGATCCGGCCGGACACCATCTGCATGGCGGTGTCGACGTGGGCGGGCAGCAGCTTGAGCTGGTCGCGGTCGGCGTTGTCGATGGCCTGGCGGAACCAGGACTGCAGGTCGCGCATCTCCCGGCTGACCTCGTGGGCGTTCTCCAGCCGGGCGCGCTGGACCTCGCTGCGCAGCTTCACCTGCCAGCCGCGGGTGGAGGAGCGGCGCTCGGCGGCCAGCTCGTCCTTGCGGGCGCGCAGCGCCTCCGCCTCCGCCTCGCCGGTGGTCAGCGCGCGGCGCTCGTTGTCCAGCAGCACCTTCAGCTCGCCCAGGGCCGACGACAGCGCGCGCAGGGTGTTGGCCTCACCCAGCATGGCGGAGCGGCCGACCAGCAGCGCCTCCAGCGCGGCCAGCAGCTCCGGCACGCCGGAGCGCTCCCTGAGCATGTCGGCGGCCTCGGGGGTGGGCGCCTTCGCGGCCATGTCGTGCATCCGCGAGGACACCGGGTGGAAGGTGGCACCGGCGAACCGGGGCGCGTGCTCGGCCAGCAGCGCCCGGTTCGCCTCCAGCACCTGCCGCCAGCCGCGGTAGGCGTCCACCTTGGACAGTGCGAAGACGACGGTCTCGACCCGGTCGCCGATGCCCGCGAGGAAGTCCAGCTCGCCGGAGGTGAACGGCGCCGAGGCGTCGACCACGAACAGCAGCGCGGTGGCGGTGGCGGCGGCCTCCACGGCCAGTTCGCCGTGCACCGAGTCCAGCCCGCCGACGCCGGGGGTGTCGACGATGACCAGCTTCTCCAGCAGCGGCGCCGGGCCGTCGACCTCGACGTGGCGCGGCGGCAGCTCGCCGTCGGGCAGCTCGTGCGCGGCGGAGACCCAGTTGACCAGCCGGTCGAGCGGCACCGGCACCGGTTCGAGCTGCCCGGGGTAGCAGGCGCGCGCCCGCCACTGCTCGGCGTGCCCGAACACCAGGTAGGTGGCCGTGGCGACGTCGGCGTCCACAGGGGACAGGCCCGGCGCGTCGATCATCGCGTTGACCAGGGAGCTCTTGCCCCGGTTGGTCTCGCCGACGACCACCACCGAGGGCAGCTTGCGGCGCTTGCCGCGGATCTCCTCGACCCACGCCGCCGACTCCGGGGCCGACTCGCGCAGCAGCTTGAGCAGCGCTTCGCGGGCCTGGGCGACCTGCTTGGGCAGCGACAGCGGCTGCGCCTTGGCCTGGGTCACGCGGTGCTCGCCCCCGCCCGGTAGACGGTGACGATCGGCGCCCGCAGCACCAGGCCGCGGTCGCTGAACCCGACCACCTCGGTCTCGGCGACCGTGCCGTCAAGCGCGGCGTCCCCGGTGTCCAGGGTGCCCCCGGCCTCGTGCACGGCCGGGTCGAAGGCGTCGCCGTCGGGGCGCAGCGCGGTGACCCCGACCTCGGCGAGGCCCGCCTCGATCCGCTCGGCCACCCCGGAGCTGCGCGCCCGGTCGTGCGCGTACAGCGCCAGCGCCACCAGCGCCCGGCGCTCGTCGAGGACCTGGTCGTAGACCTCGGGGGCGATGCTGACCAGCGCGGGCTCGACGCGGAAGTCGTTCTCCAACTCGACCTCCTCCTGCGGGGGCGGCGGGGGCTGCTGCTGCGGCGCCTCGGTGGGCGGGTACTGCACCGGCAGCACCCCCGACGGGGCCTGCTCGACGTAGGAGCCCGCGTGCGCGGCGTCGGCGATGACCCGGGCCCGGACCTCGACGGTGTTGTCCTCGCCGGTGTCCTTGCGCTTGCCCTTGAACCAGGAAGCCATCTCACCCAGCCTGTTCGCGGAGTTGCTGCCAGATCAGGAAGTACGAGCGGTGCACCACGTGCGCGACCCGGCTCTGCGCGGGCGTGGCACCGAAGGACGCGAACGACCGCCACCAGCCCGCGCGCTCCAGCGCGTACGCGGACAGCTCCTTGTGCGGGCGGCCCTTCATGCCCAGTTGCTCGCCGACGACGGCGCTGCTGCCCACCCGCAGCACCTCCTCGGCCAGGTCGTCGGGCATCGACACCGCGCCGGAGGTGACCAGGGTCAGCGCCTCCAGCAGGCGGAGCTGGTGGGCCTCCGGCTTGGCCAGCAGCACCTCGATCGCGTCGTGCACCCGCTGCCGCTCGCCGGGGTCGCCGGAGGCGTGCGCGAGCGCGGTGACGCTGGCCAGCGCGGCGGCGGCCTTGATGCCGTCGGCGCGGGCGCGGAAGACCGCGTCCAGCCGGTTGCGCACGCCCGCGAGCCCGGAGGCGTCGAGCAGCCTGCGCCGCAGCGCGCCCGCGGTCAGCTCCGGCTCGGCGCGCAGCGCGTCGACGGCGGTGCGGATGCCGTAGAGGTCGAGCGTCTCCAGCAGCCGCACCCTGGTGCCGGTGGGGACCTCGCAGTCCCAGGTGGTGAAGATGTCGGCGGAGATCAGCATCGTCTCCCAGGTGGCGTCGTCGAGGTCGGCCAGCCTGCGCAGGGCGTCGGCGTCGGCGGAGGTGAACCCGCCGGACTCGGCGGACTCGGCCAGCAGCCCGATCACCGGGATGACGTCGGCGACCCGGGGCTTGAGGGTGGCGGCCTGCTTCTCCGCGAGCAGGGTCGCGGCCTTCCACACGTCGCCGTCGCTGCCCGCGACCGACTCCGGGGTGATCGTGTCGGCCTTGTTGAGCACGGCGATCGCGTTGACCGGTCCGGCCTCGCGGCTGGCGGTGGCGGCGGTGAACGCGGCGAGCGCCTGCTGGTCGTCGGCCCGCACGCCCTGGGTGACCACGTAGAGGACGGCCTCGGCGCCCGCGACGGCGTTGCGCGAGGTGTCGTCCAGCTCGTCGCCGCCCGCCTCGGCCTCGTCCTCGGAGTCGGGCTTCGCGTGCTTGGCCGCGCCGAGCAACTGCTCGGTGCGCTTGACCGAGGCCGCGTCGAGGGAACCGAGGCCGGGGGTGTCGATGACGGTCAGGTCGCGCAGGACGGCGTTGGTCAGGTACGCCTCCAGGTGCGAGACCTGGTCGAAGTCCACCTCCAGGTCGTTGGGGATCATCCCGCCGACGTCGAACGGGAGCACCTGCTTGCGCCCGTCGAAGAACACCAGCTCCACCCGGTCGACCGTCCCGTACTGGAACCGGGTGACCAGCCGGGTGCACTCCCCGACGTCGGTCGGCGCCACCCGCCGCCCGATCAGCGCGTTGACCAGGGTGGACTTGCCCGACTTGATCCGCCCGGCCACCGCGACCTGCAACGGGGCGGAGAGCCTGCGCAGGACCTCCCGGAACCCGGCCGCGGTCCGCGCCGAGACCTGCGGCTGCAAGCGCTGGCACAGGTTCGCCACCGCCGCGGACAGCGGTCCGGCGAGGTGCTGCTGCTCGGTCGCGGTCGTCACGGCCGTCCCTCCCCTCGGTATGGGGGAATCGTGCCATGGTCGATTCCGCCGCGTCCCCCGCTTGCCGCTACCGCGCGGCCCGGTCAACCTCCGGGAGGACACGGGGTGCGACGGCGGGCTGACGCGCGGGAACGGTCGCGGAACCTACGCTGAGCGGGTGCGGTGGCTGAGCCTGTGGTTGAAAGCGCACCCGACGGCGGGGGACACCGTGCTGGCCCTGGCGCTGGCCGGGCTGGAAACGCTGGCCAGCACCGGCCTGCCGGGCGGCTCGATGTCGCTCTGGTACTGGGTGGTCGGGGTGGGCCTGCTCGCACCCCTGCTGGTCCGCAGGCACCGGCCGATGCTCGCCGCTTACCTGATCCTCGCCGCCGGGTTCCTGCAACTGTTCACCCACGGCGCGGAGCCCGGCAGTGGCGACATGCGGATTCGGATGGCGGACCTGGCGCTGGGCATCTGCCTCTACACGGTGGTGGCCTACGTCGGGCGCAGGCAGGCGGCGCTGTACGCGGTGTGGCTGGCCATCGGCACGGTGGCCTGGGCGGTGTGGCGGATGGGGATGCCGGAGGGGGTGGTCCCGGCCGCGGTGTTCTCGGTGGTGTTCGCGCTGTGCTGGACGCTGGGGGAGTTCTCCGGGGCCCGCCGGGCCTACCACGTGGAGGTCGAGCGGCGGCTGGACCTGCTGGAGACCGAGCGCGACCAGCAGGCGCGGATCGCCGTCGCCGACGAGCGGACCCGGATCGCCCGCGAGCTGCACGACGTGGTGGCGCACGCGGTGAGCGTGATCGTGGTGCAGGCCGACGGCGCCGCCTACGCGGTGCGCACCCAGCCGGAGGCCGCCGAGCAGGCGCTGTCGGTGATCTCGGCGACCGGCCGCGAGGCGCTGACCGAGCTGCGCAGGCTGCTGGGCGTGCTGCGCAGCGACGGCACCGGGTCCGGGCGGGCGCCGCAGCCGGGCACCCGGTCCATCGCCGAGCTGGCCGAGCGGGTCCGGGCGACCGGTGTCCCGGTGCGGCTGGACCTGGCCGGGGAGCTGGACTCGCTGCCCGCGGGCGTCGGCCTGGGCGTCTACCGGATCGTGCAGGAGGCGCTGACCAACACGATCAAGCACGCCGGTCCGGGGGCGCGGGCCGACGTGCTGGTCTCCCGCGTCGGCGACCGGGTGGAGCTGGACATCACCGACCGCGGCCCCGGGCTGAGCACCGCGCCCGGCCTGACCACCGGCGGCGGCAACGGGCTGATCGGGATGCGGGAGCGGGCGAACGTCTTCGGCGGCACCCTCCAGGCGGGGCCGCGCCCGGGGGGCGGCTGGCGGGTGCGGGCCGTGCTGCCGGTGGCGGAGAGGTTAGGTTGAGGCCGTGATCAGGATCGTGCTGGTGGACGACCAGGAGTTGATGCGGGTCGGCTTCCGCATGGTGCTCGGCGCGCAGGAGGACATGGAGGTCGTCGGCGAGGCGGGCGACGGGCGGGCGGCGATCGAGCTGGCCGCGGCGCTGCGGCCGGACGTGGTGCTGATGGACGTGCGGATGCCGGTCCTCGACGGCGTCGAGGCCACCAGGGCGATCACCGAGGCGGGCACGGCGAAGGTGCTGGTGATGACCACCTTCGACCTGGACGAGTACGCCCTGTCGGCGCTGCGCAACGGCGCCAGCGGGTTCCTGCTCAAGGACACCCCGCCGAGCCACCTGGTCTCCGCCCTGCGCTCGGTCGCCTCGGGCGACGCGGTGGTCTCCCCGAGCGTGACCCGGCGGCTGCTGGACCGGTTCCTCGGCCCCGGCGGCGGCGAACCCCGCGACCCGTCGGCGCTGGAGGTGCTGACCGAGCGGGAGCGGGAGGTGCTGGTGCTCATCGCCCAGGGCCTGTCGAACGCGGAGATCGCCCGCAAGCTGTTCCTGTCCGAGGCGACGGTGAAGACCCACGTCGGCCGGGTGCTGTCCAAGCTGGACCTGCGCGACCGGGTGCAGGCGGTGGTCCTGGCCTACGAGACCGGGCTGGTCCGCCCGGGCGATCTCTGAGGTCTTCGCACCCGAGCGGTACCCGCCGCGGGCGCCCTCGGCCATGATCGCGGGAGTTGTCCACCGGCACCGGGGGTTCCCTGTGATCTTCAAGCGGTTCTCAGTGGTCGTGGCCTTGGTCGCCGCAGGCGTGGGCGGCCTGGCGGGCGTCGCCCAGGCGGCCCCGGCGACGGTGGGCAACACCGACGGCGACGGCCTCAACGTCCGGGTCTCGCCCACCTCCGCGAGCGGGTCGCTGGGGTTGGTGTTCGACGGCCGCGCGGTCGACATCTCCTGCCAGGCCAGGGGCCAGTCGGTGACCAACACCCGCGGCTTCACCAGCGACCTGTGGGACTTCGTCCCCGCCCTGGGCGGCTACCTGGCCGACGCGTACATGGCGACCGGGCACGACTACCGCATCCCCGGCGTCCCCGACTGCGGCGGTGCGCAGGGCAGGCTGGTGCCGGTCTCGCAGTTCCAGGGCCAACCCAACCAGGGCGAGGACTGCGGCCCGACCAGCGTGGTGACCGCCCTCCTCGCCGCGGGCGTGACCCCGCGCGGCTGGAGCCCGACCAGCCCGGTCACCGCGATCAACCAGGCCCGCCGCGACATGGGCTACGACCCCACCTGGAACAACCCGAACCAGTTCGGCACCGGCGAGCAGGACGTGCGCACCGCCTTGGCCCGCAACGGCGTCCAGGCCCGCGTCCTCTTCGGCGACCTCGACGCGACCCTGGCCCACGTGCGCGCGGGCAGGCCGGTCGTGCTGGCCGGGAACATGGTCAGCCTGCCCTGGTCGGGCAACCGCGTGCCGCACTTCCTGACGGTGGCCGGGTACGAGGGCGGGCAGTACCTCGTCCTCGACCCGGCCTCCGACACCGTCGTCTACCGCACCTCGGCCACGGTCCTGCGCGCGTACTGGGACCACGACCTCGGCCGGGCGGGGGTCCTGCTCTAGCCCGGGGTTTTGGTGGGGGTGCCCGGCTGGGTGGATGACCGACTTGCGGGCAAACCCCGGCTCCGCCGGCGAGACCACCAGCCACTCGAACCGCATGTGCGCAGTTACCAGCCACCCACCCGGGCACATCCTGAAAATCTCGGCTCTTGAACCGCCCGTCAGCGGTACTGCGAGGCGTCCACCGTGGTCGGGTCGACGCCGGGCTTGACGACCTCGGCGAACCAGCGGCCCCAGTCGGGGCGGGAGCCGTCGAGGTCGGTGAAGCCGTACTCGCGCATCAGGGTCCAGCTCGCCATGGTGCGCCCGGCGAACCGGGAGACCCCCGGGTCCGCGGCGAGGGCGGCGATGGCCCGGCCGACGTAGTGCGGGGACTCGGCCATGATGTAGTTCGGGTCCTTGGCCGTGCCGTCGCGCCAGTTGTCCTCGGTGACGCCGAAGTGCTCCAGCATCATCTCCGAGCGCAGGAAACCGGGGGTCACGGCCAGGCCGGTGGCGCCGTGCGCGGCGAGGTCCTTGCCCAATACGCGGCCGATGGCCCGGACACCCGACTTGACCAGGAAGTACGGGATGCCGACGCCGTGGTTGTACTCCTCGTCGTCGCCGTCGGTGACCTCGACGACCAGGCCGCCGGGGCGGGCGACGACCAGCGGCAGCAACCGGTGCAGGGCGATCAGGTGCGTTTCCAGGCCGTTGCGCACCACGCCGAGCGCCCGGTCCAGGTCCGACGCCCAGAAGTCGGTGTTGAACTCGACGAACTGGTCTCCGCCCCAGACGTCGTCGACGAGCACGTCGATGCGGCCGTGGTCGGCGGCGACCCGGTCGCGCAGGGCGTCCACATCGGACACCGAGGTGAAGTCGCAGCGGACGGCGACGCCGGTGCCGCCCGCCGCGTCGACCAGTTCGGCGGTCTCGTCGATGGTCTCGGTGCGCTTCATCGGTGACGCGGTCTCGCGGGTGGTGCGGCCGGTGGCGTAGACGGTCGCCCCGGCCGCGCCCAGTTCGACCGCGATGCCGCGGCCGCAGCCCCGGGTCGCCCCGGTGACCACGGCGACCTTGCCCTCCAGCGGGCGTGCCATGTCAGTTCCCCCTCATCGGTTCGGTGGTCCGGCGCCAGGCGTCGAGCACGGCGTCGGTGTCCTCGGTGAGCCGGTCGGCGAGCAGGCCGCTCGGGCGGATCGACCAGTCGATCGATGCGCCGTTGACCAGCGAGAGCAGCACCCGCGCGGCCACCGGTGGCGGTGGCGCGGCGGGCAGGTCCGCGGCTTCGACCGCGGCGCGCAGCTCGACCTCCAGGGCGGCGAAGTGCTCGCCGAGCAGGGCGGTCAGCCGCGCGTCGCCCAGGTCGACGCCGAGCAGGCGCAGGTGGTTGGCGGCGGATTCGGCGTCGCCGAGTCCGCCGTGGGTGCTCACCGCGGCGGCCCGGAGGGCGGCGACCGGGTCCGGTTCGGCCATCCGCGCCGCGCGCACGGCCGCGACCGCGTTCGCGGTGGTGTACCGGGTCAGCGCGGCGAGCAGGCCGGGCTTGGAGCCGAAGCGCCCGGCGACGGTGCCGACCGACACCCCCGCCTCCCCGGCCACCTGGGCGAGGGTGAACGCTGGGCCGATCCGCCCGGCGACCACCGCGGCGGCGGCGAGCAGCCGGTCGTCGGTGATCGTCTTCGGGCGGGCCACACCAGTTATTGAACCACGGTTCAGAAACCCTGTCATCAACGGATCAGGGTCG
Source organism: Actinokineospora sp. PR83 (assembly GCF_021056305.1). Lineage (NCBI taxonomy): Bacteria > Bacillati > Actinomycetota > Actinomycetes > Pseudonocardiales > Pseudonocardiaceae > Actinokineospora > Actinokineospora sp. PR83. Next base: position 13,310 of record NZ_JAJCXD010000037.1, on the reverse strand, counting down.
ACTCAGGGTGCTCACCGATGCCGCGGGGTATCCAGGGGGCGGGAAGCTACCTCCTGAAGATGACGGGCGCGCACGACCACAGGACGACGCGCCCACGACCGGCGGTGGGACACGCTGGTCGGGTCAGCCCGGGGGACACGCAGGACAACAAGGGGAGATCAGCATGATCGAGGCAGTGGGCCTCACCAAGCGGTACGGGAAGACGGTCGCGGTCGACAACCTGTCGTTCACCGTCCCGACCGGACGCGTCACCGGCTTCCTCGGCCCGAACGGCGCCGGGAAGTCGACCACGATGCGGATGATCCTGGGGTTGGACACGCCGACCGGGGGGTCGGTGCACATCGGCGGCAAGAACTACCGCGACCTCAAGAACCCGCTGCGCACGGTCGGCGCGCTGCTCGACGCGAAGTGGGTGCACCCGAACCGCTCGGCCCGCGCCCACCTGGCGTGGATGGCCAAGTCGAACCGGATCCCCGCCAAGCGGGTGGACGAGGTCCTCGACATCGTCGGCCTGACCGGGGTGGCGGGCAAGAACGCGGGCGGCTTCTCGCTGGGCATGTCGCAGCGGCTGGGCATCGCCGGGGCGCTGCTCGGCGACCCGCAGGTGCTGCTGTTCGACGAGCCGGTCAACGGCCTGGACCCGGAGGGCATCCTCTGGATCCGCAAGTTCATGCACCGGCTGGCCGACGAGGGCCGCACGGTCTTCGTCTCCAGCCACCTGCTCTCGGAGATGGCGCTGACCGCGCAGGAGCTGGTGGTGATCGGCCGCGGGAAGCTGATCTCGCAGTCGAGCACCGAGGACTTCGTCGCCCAGGCCACCGAGAACACCGTGCTGGTGCGCAGCCCGCAGCTCGCCGACCTGCGCGCCGCGCTGGGCCGCTCGGGCGTGTCCATCCGGGACGAGGGCGACAGTCTGGTCGTGTCCGGGATGGACATCGCCGAGATCGGCGAGCTGGCCGCGCGCAGCGGGGCGGTGCTGCACGAGCTGAGCCCGCAGCGCGGTTCGCTGGAAGAGGCGTTCATGCAGCTCACCGGCGACTCGGTGGAGTACCACACCGACATCGCCGACGAGGCCGCCGCGCTGCTGACCACCGAGGGCGTGAAGCGATGACGCTGCTCGCCGTCGAGCGGATGAAGCTGTTCACCACCCGCTCACCGTGGTGGTGCGCCGCGCTGGCGCTGGCGCTGACCATCGGGTTCGCCGCGCTGATGGCGGCCACCGCCGACGCGCAGGCGCCGGTGACCGTGGGGGCCAGCCAGTTCGGCTACACGTTCGGGATGGTCGTGGTGATGGTGATGGCCGCGCTGGCCATCACCACCGAGTACCGGTTCGGCACGATCCGGGCCACGTTCCTCGCCTCGCCCGGCCGGACCCCGGTGCTGTTCGCCAAGACCGCCGTGGTGGCCCTGGTGGCCGGGATCATCGGCGAGGTGGCCGCGTTCGGCTCGTGGGGGATCACGAAGCTGCTCGCGCCGAACGCCGACCTGGCGCTGCAGACGCCCTACGAGTGGCGCGCGGTGGCCGGGGTGGGCCTGGTCTACGCGGTGGCCGCGGTGCTGGCGGTCGGGGTGGGGGCCCTGGTCCGGCAGTCGGCGGGCGCCATCTCGATCCTGCTGATCTGGAGCTTCCTGGTCGAGGGCCTGGTCCAGCTCATCCCGCGGGTCGGCGACGACATCCACCGGTGGCTGCCGTTCACCATGGCCGACAAGCTGATCACCGGGGACCCGGACCCGACCGGGCGGGACGTGTTCTACGGCCCGCCGCCGTCGGACGCCGCCCTGGGCCCGTGGCCCGCGCTCCTGTACTTCGCCGGGGTGGCCGCGCTGGTCTTCGCCGCCGCGGTCGTCACGACCAACCGGAGGGACGCCTGATGACCCTGCTCGCGACCGAGCGGATGAAGCTGTTCAGCACCCGCTCGCCCTGGTTCTGCGCCGTGCTCGCGCTGGGGATGGTGATCGGTTTCGCCGGGCTGCTGGCGCTGGCCGAGGACGACCCGACCGCCCTGGGGCTGCGCAGCACGCTGTTCGGCTGGCAGTTCGGCCTGATGGTCGTGCTGGTGATGGGCGCGCTGGCGATCACCACCGAGTACCGGTTCGGCACGATCCGCACCGCCTTCCAGGCCGTGCCCAACCGCACCGCGGTGCTGCTGGCCAAGGCGGGCGTGGTGGCGGCGCTGGCGGGCGTGATCGGCGAGGTGGCCGCCTTCGGCGCCTGGGGCACGGCGAAGGTGCTCGCCCCCGGCGCGGACCTGGCGATCTCGGGTGAGGCCGGGTGGCGCTCGGTGGCCGGGATCGGGCTGGTGTTCGCGGTGGCGGCCGTCATCGCGGTGGCGGTCGGCGCGCTGGTCCGGCAGTCGGCCGGGGCGATCTCGATCCTGCTGATCTGGACGATGCTGCTGGAGAACCTGGTGGGGCTCATCCCGCGGGTCGGCGACGACGTCCAGGACTGGCTGCCGTTCATGGCGGTCAACCGGTTCCTGGGCGACCCCGGGCCGGACCCGGTGCTGGGCCCGTGGGCGTCGATGGCCTACTTCGCCGGGATCGCCGCGGTGCTCCTGGCCGTCTCGGTGGTCGTGGTGAACAAGCGGGACGCGTAGGACCACGGGTCCGGCCGGTCTTCGGGGAACGGCCGGACCCCCTCGGGGAGCGGTGGGCCCTGGGCACCTTCGGGGGGTGCCCAGGGCCCTCGCGCGTCCGGCGCCGGGAGCGGTGCGGGCAGTCCGCAGTGGACGCAGCACTGAACCGATCCTGTTGCGGGAGGCCGATTTCCGCCCGCGCGCCGCTGTCGCGTTTCCCGGATCGACCATCCGGATTAAGACCGCGTTAAGAGCCTGTGAGGCGGCCCACAGCTTGCGGACGCCGCTCGCCGTCCCGGGGTCAGATGGACGTGAGAAACCCGTCTCGGAGCCCTGGAGGTGGACCTTGACGGTGGTTGATTCCGGCACACGCTCGACGCGGCAGCCGTCCGAGCAGCGCGGCCAGAACCGCGGCCTGCTCGTCGAGCCCCTGATCGAACTGGAGTGGTCGGAGGCGCTCGAACAGCCCGACACCACTTCGGCGGGAGTTCCGGCGGAGGCCCGCCGCGCCTGGGTGCACCGGGCACCGGAGGCTCAGGTCCTCGCGCTGTTCCGGGCCGCGGTCCTGGCCGCCCCGCACAGCGAGCTCCCGGCGCCCTGGTGGCTCCGCGCGATCGCGGACGGCGGCCTGTCCTCGCGGCGCGAGGGGTTCTCCGTCGAGGACCGCACGGCCAAGCTGCTCGACGCCCGCCCCGGCTGGGTGTTCGTGCCGTGGGGCGTGGACGGCGACACCGGCTACTGGGAGTACATGCCGTCCGAGCGCAGGCTCGGCGAACCCGGGATGCCCACGACGCTGGCCTACACCCACCGGCACCCCGGCTGGCTGGACGTCGTGCCGGTGCACGCCGGTCCGACGCCCGCGCCGATCGCCGTCGGCGGCCTGGTCGACCTGCGCAAGAACCTCGCCCGGCTGGAGTCCCTGGCACCCTGACCGGGGGCGGGTGGCAGGCTGTCCGCCGTGACACCGACGGACCAGGAGCCGCGCAAGCGCAGCGTAGTCAGTTTCGTGCACCGCGGCGGGCGGATGACCGTCGGCCAGGCGCGTGCCTGGGAGCGGCGCTGGGGCGAGTTGGGCAGGCAGGTCCCCGACCTGCCGCCGGGGCCGTTGGACGCCGACTCCTGGTTCGGCCGCTCGGCGCCGCTGCTGCTGGAGATCGGCTCCGGCATGGGCGAGACCACCGCGCAGCTCGCCGCCGCCGCCCCGGAGCTGAACTACCTCGCCGTCGAGGTCTACCAGCCCGGTCTGGCCCAGCTCATGCTGCGCGCGGAGGCGATGGAGCTGCGGAACCTGCGGCTGCTGCGCGGGGACGCGGTGGTGCTGCTCGGCGAGCACATCGCCCCCGACTCGCTGCACGGCGTGCGCATCTACTTCCCGGACCCGTGGCCGAAGAAGAAGCACCACAAGCGCCGCCTGGTGCAGGCCGGGTTCGTGGCCTTGGCCGCGTCGCGGCTGGCCCCCGGCGGGGTGCTGCACTGCGCCACGGACGTCGAGGACTACGCCGAGCAGATGCTGGAGGTGCTCTCCGCCGAGCCGCTGCTGCGCAACCGGTACGACGGGTGGGCGCCGCGGCCGGACTGGCGCCCGCTGACGAAGTTCGAGGCGCGGGCCGAGGTGGAGGGTCGGATCAGCCGCGATCTGCTGTTCGAGCGAGTGTGACCGGCTGGCAGCGCTGACTCTCTGTAGTAGAAGAGCCGAAAAAACCACCCATACGAGTACTCCAGTACGGGCCCATTCGGGCCGATAGACACTAAGTGACCGCTCTGCGCGACGACCGAGGTCTGCTCCCGGCTGTGGGGCGGCCGGGGCTGTTCGACGTCGCCGAGCGGTTCCTGCGCCGGTTCCACGGCGCCCGGCCCCGCGCGGGCGAGCTGGAGACCCGGCTGGCCAAGGTCCGGGCCGAGATCGCCGCCACCGGCACCTACCGGCACACCCCAGCCGAACTGGCCTTCGGCGCCCGGATCGCGCTGCGCGAGAGCGGCTGGTGCCCGGACGGGGTCCCCTGGCGCGGGCTGCTGGTGCGCGACCTGCGGTCGGTGCGCGACGCCGAGGACGTGGCCGAGGAGTGCGTGCGGCACCTGCGGATGGCCACCGGCGGCGGCACGGTCCGCCCGATGGTCAGCGTGTTCGCCCCGGACACCCCGTGGCGGCCGGGCCCGCGCATCCGCAACGACCAGCTCGTGCGCTACGCCGGGTACCGCGACGGCGACCGGGTGCACGGCGACCGGCGGTTCGTCGACTTCACCACCGCCGTGTGCAGGCTCGGCTGGCTGTCCCCCGGCGACCAGGGCCCGTTCGACCTGCTGCCGCTGGTGGTCGAGACCGGCCACGAGGGCGTGCGGCTGCACCAGGTGCCCAGGGCGGCGGTGCTGGAGGTGCCGCTGGCGCACCCGGAGCTGCCCTGGTTCGCCGGGCTGGCGCTGCGCTGGCACGCGGTGCCGGTGGTCAGCAACATGCGGCTGCACATCGGCGGCATCGACTACCCGTCCGCCCCGTTCAACGGCGTCTACCTGGCCCGCGGCATCGGCGAGGAGTCCTTCGCCGACGACGGCGCGTACGGCCTGGGCCGGGTGGTGGCCGAGCGGCTCGGCCTGGACACCTCCAGCGACCGCACGCTGTGGCGCGAGCGGGTCGGCCTGGAGTTCAACCGCGCGGTGCTGCACTCGTTCGACCGGGCCGGGGTCAGCGTCGAGCACTCGGCGGACGCCTACCTGCCCGCCATCGAGCCCACCGGCGGTCCCGCCTTCCTGCGCCAGGCGCCGGTCCGCCCGCGGTGACGTGGCATCATCCGGGTGCATGAGTCTGCGTCTGCGCGCCCCCGTCGTCCTCCCGTGTGACCCCTCCTGCACCGTGCTGCGAGACGCCGTCGTCGACCTCGACGACGCGGGCCGGATCGTCCACTGCGGCCCGTTCCACTCCGCGCCCGAGCACACCGGCCCGGTCCGCGAGCTGACCGGCATCCTGCTGCCGGGTCTGATCAACACGCACGCGCACAGCCCGATGACCGTGCTCCGCGGCATGGGCGGCGACCTGCCGCTGATGCGCTGGCTGACCGAGATCATCTGGCCCGCCGAGGGCCGCCTCACCCCGTCCGACGTCTACGACGGCATGGTGCTCGGCTCGGTGGAGATGCTCCGCGCCGGTGTCACCACCAGCGCGGAGATGTACTTCCACGCCGAGGAGGTCGCCCGCGCGGTCCTCGACACCGGCGCCAGGGCGGTGCTGGCCCCGGCGGTGATGGACGTCCCCGGCTGGGACTGGCGCAAGCAGCTCGCGGGCATCAACGCCTGGATCGACGCCGACGGGGTGCGCTCGGGCCCGGGGGAGCGGGTCGAGGTCGGCTACGGCCCGCACTCGGCCTACACCCTGACCCCCGCCGCGCTGACCGAGGTGGCCGCCGAGGCCCGCGCCCGCGGCGCGCTGCTGCAGATCCACGTGGCCGAGTCGCTGCCCGAGGACGTCAAGCAGCGGGAGGAGTTCGGCTCGGTCCCGGCGCTGCTGGAGCGGGCGGGCGTCTACGGCGGTCGCGTCCTCGCGGCGCACTCGGTGCACCTGTCCGACGCCGACATCGCCCTGTTCGCGGCGAACTCCGTGTCGGTGGCGCACTGCCCCGGCTCCAACATGAAGCTGGCGTCGGGCATCGCCCGCCTGCGCGACCTGCGCGCCGCGGGCGTCGCCACCGGCATCGGCACCGACGGCCCGGCCTCCAACGACGACCTCGACCTGTGGGAGGACGTGCGGCTCGCGGGCATGCTGGCTCGGGTCGCCACGCTGGACTCGACCGTGGTGAAGGCCGCCGACCTGCTGCTGCTGGCCACCCGCGGCGGCGCCGACGCGCTGCACCGCACCGACATCGGCGCCCTGGAAGCGGGCCGCTGGGCCGACGTGGTGCACATCGGCGTCGACGACCCGGCCTTCGCCGCGGGCCTGGACGTGCCGGACGAGCAGGTGCTCTCCACCCTGGTGTGGGCGGCCGGTTCGCGCAGCGTCACGGACGTGTGGGTGGCGGGCACCCCGGTGGTCACCGAGGGGGAACCGGTCCTGGTGGACCGGCGGGCGGCCCAGGAGCGGGCGGGGAAGGTGACCGGGCGGCTGCTGTCCGCCTGAGCCGCCGGTACTCGCGGACGAAGTCGACGGTCTCCTGGGGGATCCAGAAGGCCAAGACGAACAGCAGGAACGCCGTGGGGACGTCGTCGACCAGCCACCCCAGGAGCGCGGCCAGACCCACCAGCACCGCGCCGAACCCCGCGCTCCACCGGAGGAAGCGGCTGATCGCCGCTCTTTCCTCGGCGTTCAGCCGGACCCGGTGGCGGGGTGGCCGGGGGGCGGGGTCCGCGCCCCGATCCCCGCCCACCCCGCTGCCGGGGGTGGGCGTCGACCGGGTCGGCTCATCCGGCTCGGCGGCGCGGTGCTCGGCGGTCACGGGTCGACTGTCGCGGCACCGCGCCCCCGGCCGCAAACCGTTTCACCGCGGTCGGATGACCACCTCGGTGAGGTGGGCGTCCGGGTCCGCGGTGACGGCCGCGCGCACGGCCTTGGCCACCGAGTCCGGGGTCAGGTAGTCCTCGGGGCGGTAGTCGCCGCCCTCGTCGCGGCGGATCGCCCTCTGCATGTCGGTGTCGGTGCGGCCGGGGTAGACGGTGGTGACGCGCAGGCCGGAGGTCTGCTCCTCGCCGCGCAGCACGTCGGCGTAGGCGCGCAGGGCGAACTTGCTCGCCGCGTACGGGCCCCACCCGGGGGAGGCGGTGCGCCCCTGCCCGGAGTTGATCAGCACGACGTGGCCCCGCGCCTGGCGCAGCGCGGGCAGCAGCAGCCGGGTCAGCTCGGCGACGGCGACCACGTTGAGCTCGAACGTGGCCCGCCAGCGCTCGGCGGTCGCCTCGGTGAGCGGGCCGACCTCGGCGGTGCCCGCGGAGTGCACGAGCACGTCGAGGGCGGGGATGCCGGAGGTGGCGGCGGCGAGCGCGGTCGGGTCGGTCAGCTCGACCGGCCACGCCCGCGCGTCGGGCAGCCGGTCGGCGGCGGCGTGCAGGGTGTCCACGTCGCGGCCGCCGAGGAGCAGCGAGTGGTCGGGGGCGAGCGCGCGGGCGATGGCGGCACCGATCCCCCGGGAGGCACCGGTGACGAGGGCGAGCGGGCGGGCGGTCATGGCACGAACCTATCGAGGCCCCGGAACGGGCACGCCGGGGCCGGGGACACCCCCGAGTCGCGGCGGGGGAACGCCCCGGCGGTGGGGCCGGGGGCTGCCCGGGCCGGTGCGGCCCGGGCAGCCCGGTGCTCAGCAGCCGACGCGGCGGCCGGGCTTCCAGATCTGCGCCACGGACGGGCGGGGCTGGGAGGTGCCGCCGTCGGGCCAGTGGGTGAGCGGGTTGTCGGCGCTGGCGCCGTCGAGCTCGCCAGGGTGCTGGACCGAGACCAGGACGAAGTCGTCCTCCACGATCGGGCCGCAGGTCTCCGCGCCGAGCGGGACGGTCAGGAACTGCTTGACCCGACCGCGCTCGGGACCCGTGGTCGGGACCGCGAAGAGGCCGTCATTGGAGCCCAGGGCGTTGCCGTCGGTGGAGATCCAGAGGTTGCCGTAGCGGTCGAAGGCCAGGTTGTCGGGGCAGCTGATCGGGCTGACCTGGGTCTTGTCGTAGCCGCCGAAGTAGGTGTCGGAGGTGGCGGGGTCACCGCAGACGAGCAGCAGGCGCCAGGCGAACGTGGTGGCCGTGTGGTCGCCCCGGCTCTCCTCCCACTCCAGCACGTGGCCGTGCCGGTTGCCGTTGCGGGGGTTGATCTCGGTGGGGCCCTCCTTGCCGGGCTTGCCGCGATCGGTGTTGTTGGTCAGCGCGGCGTAGACGCGGCCGGTGACCGGGTTGGGCTGCACGTCCTCGGGGCGGTCCATCTTGGTGGCGCCGACCTTGTCCGCGGCGAGGCGGGTGAAGACGTAGACCTCTTCGGCGGTGAAGCCCTCGACGTGGGACTCGTTGCCGGAGACCAACGGGATCCACTGGCCGGAGCCGTCGAACTGGCCGTCGGCCGGGAGGGTGCCGGTGCCGATCTCGGCGGCGGGGCTGTCGCCGGTGAACTTGGCGACGTAGAGGGTGCCCTCGTGCAGGAGGGTCTTGTTGTGCGCGCGGGCGCGCTTGCTCGCACCGGGGGCGAAGCGCTCCTTCGACACGAACTTGTAGACGTAGTCGAAGCGCTCGTCGTCGCCGAGGTAGGCGACCACGCGGCCGTCGCGGGCGATCTGGATGGTGGCGCCCTCGTGCTTGAAGCGGCCGAGCGAGGTGTGCTTGACCGGCTTGGCGTCGGGCTCCAACGGGTCGATCTCCACGACCCAGCCGTGCCGGTTGAACTCGTTGGGGTCCTTCGACAGGTCGAAGCGCGGGTCGAGGCGCTCCCACTTGCGCAGGCTGGCGCCCTTCGGGGTGCCGTAGCGGGCGACGCGGGCCTGCGCCACCGGGTCGGTGATGGTGTCACCGTTGGCGAAGTAGCCGTTGAAGTTCTCCTCGCCCGACAGGATCGTGCCCCACGGGGTGACGCCACCGGCGCAGTTGCCGAAGGTGCCGAACACCTTGCGGCCGGTCTTGTCGGCGTTGGTGCGCAGGAACCGGCTGCCCGCGGCGGGACCGGCGAACTCGAACTCGGTCTGCACGGTGATGCGGCGGTTGTAGCGCCGGTCGAGCCTGGGCACGATCTTGCCGGTGCGGTGCTCGCGCTCCACCACGACGACGGAGAAGCCGTGACCGGTCCAGCCGATCTTGATCTGCTCGTCGGTGGGGTTGGCGGCGTCGTAGCCGCGGAACATCGCGGACTCGGTGGTGTACTCGTGGTTCGAGCCCATCAGCCAGCGGTCGTGGCCGAACGGCACCAGGCCGCAGAAGTCGTTGTTGAAGCCGAACTGCTTGGCCTGCGCGGCGGCCGTCTGGTTGTCGAAGTCGAAGGTCGGGGCGCCGGGCAGCACCGGGTCGCCCCAGCGGATGACCACGTTCGACTGGTAGCCGGGCGGGACGACCAGCTTGTCCTCGCGGTTGGCGGCGACGGCCTGGAAGTCCAGGCCCCTCGGCGCCGGGGCGGGCTTCCCGGGCTTGTCGGGCCTGCCGCGGTCGGCGGCGGCGGTGCCCGCGAGCGCGGTGGCGCCCGCACCCGCGACGGCCAGGACGGCGCCCGCGCGGAGCATCCCGCGCCTGCTGACGATCGAGCGCACGACGTCGCCGAAGTACGCGTTGTCCGAGTGGTTCGGGGCCTCGTGCGAACAGGCGTTGGCGCAGCGGTACTGGCAGGTCAGCGCCGAGCGGCCCAGCGGGTGGTTCGGCGGCAGCAGCGGCAGGTCGATCCGGCCGTCAGTGGTGGACAAGGTGCCTCCTCGGTTTGCCCGGACACGGACAAGCCCTAGGTCGCGGTGGGGAACGGCGTGACCGTAAGAGTCCAACACCAGGGGGGACGGACATCGAGGTGAACGGCAGACGAACACCCGGGCGGTCCAAGCAGGTCGTCGGGTCGCGGACGCGCCGGAGGCGGCGAGCGGGGTCCCCCGCGCGCCGCCTCCCGGTCCGGTCCTGGTCCGAAGCTCGGCCTAGCGCTCGATGGCGCCCTTGATGAAGTCCTCGACCGCGCGGTAGGCCGCGTCGTCGGCGTACTGCTCCGGCGGGGACTTCATGAAGTAGCTCGACGCCGACAGGATCGGGCCGCCGACGCCCCGGTCCAGGGCGATCTTGGCCGCGCGCACCGCGTCGATGATCACGCCCGCCGAGTTCGGCGAGTCCCACACCTCGAGCTTGTACTCCAGGTTCAGCGGGGTGTCGCCGAACGAGCGGCCCTCCAGCCGGACGTAGGCCCACTTGCGGTCGTCGAGCCACGGCACGTGGTCCGACGGGCCGATGTGCACGTCCGCCTTGGCCATCTCGTGCGGGATCTGCGAGGTGACCGACTGCGTCTTGGAGATCTTCTTCGACTGCAGGCGCTTGCGCTCCAGCATGTTCATGAAGTCCATGTTGCCGCCGAAGTTGAGCTGGTACGTGCGCTGCAGCTCGACCCCGCGGTCCTCGAACAGCTTCGCCATCACCCGGTGCGTGATGGTCGCGCCGACCTGGGACTTGATGTCGTCGCCGACGATCGGGACCCCAGCGTCGGTGAACTTCTGCGCCCACTCCGGGTCCGAGGCGATGAACACCGGCAGGGCGTTGACGAACGCCACCTTCGCGTCGATGGCGCACTGCGCGTAGAAGCGGTCCGCCTCCTCGGAGCCCACCGGCAGGTAGGACACCAGGACGTCGACCTCGGCCTCTTTGAGCGCGGCGACGACGTCGACCGGGGCGTCGTCCGACTCGGTGATCATCTCGCGGTAGTACTCGCCGAGGCCGTCGTAGGTGTGGCCGCGCTGCACCGGCACGCCCAGCGGCGGCACGTCGCAGATCTTGATCGTGTTGTTCTCCGAGGCGCCGATCGCCTCGGACAGGTCGCTGCCGACCTTCTTCGCGTCCACGTCGAACGCGGCGACGAACTCCACGTCGCGCACGTGGTAGTCCCCGAACTGGACGTGCATCAGCCCGGGGACGCGGGTGGCCGGGTCGGCGTCGCGGTAGTAGTGCACGCCCTGCACCAGCGACGCGGCGCAGTTGCCGACGCCGACGATGGCCACCCGCACGCTCTGGCGGTTCTCGCCCATGCCGGTTCTCCTTCTCGATTCAAGCCGCGCAGTGCACGCGGGACTCGGTCACAGGCCGCAACGCCTGCCGGGGGTTACTCAGTCGGTCCGCGCTGCTCGCGCTGCTCGTGCGCGATCAGCTCGTTCAACCAGCGCACCTCGCGCTCGCTGGTCTCCAGTCCCAGCCGGTGCAGTTCCCGGGTGTAGCGGTCGATCTGCTCACCCGCCCTGGCCATCGAGCTGCGCAGGCCCTCCCTGCGCTCCTCGACGCGCCTGCGCCTGCCCTCCAGGATGCGCATCCGCACCTCGGCCGGGGTCCGCGAGAAGAACGCCATGTGGACGTTGAACCCCTCGTCGTCCCAGGTCTGCGGGCCCGCGTCGGCGAGGAGTTCGGCGAACCGCTCCTTGCCCTCGGCGGACAGCTTGTACACGCGCTTGCCGCGCCTGCCCCACGACGACCTCGCCGGTTCGGCCTCCGGGGCCTCCTCGGCGATGAGCCCGGCCCGCAGCAGCCGCCGCAGGGTCGGGTACAGCGAGCCGTAGGAGTACGCGCGGAGGGTGCCGAGGAGGTCGTGCAAGCGCTTGCGCAGCTCGTACCCGTGCATCGATGCCTCGTGCAGGAGGCCGAGGATCGCGAACTCAAGCACGGACACCTCCCGTCGCACCGATCGCTGACCTACTGGATGACTATATCGTGCCGATACATCAGCTCGGTGGACAACTCGGAACCGTGTGTCGATGGACACGTGAACTGCGCAGGTGGGGCGGGTAGTCGGGAGACCGCGCGTCGTGGCCGGTCAGGAAGCGTTCCGGAACCGTTCGGATCACAAACGTGACGCACGGTGCACGTCGGCTGGCCCGATCGGCCCATCGCCGTGGTATCGGCGGCAAGTACGCTGTTCCCGTGCGAACGCAGCGGCAGGTGGTCGACTACGCGTTGCAGCGCAGGTCGCTGCTCGCCGAGGTCCACTCGGGTCGCGTCGGCACCAACGAGGTGTGCGACGCCAACCCGTACCTGCTGCGCGCCGCGAAGTTCCACGGCCAGGCCACCGACGTGACCTGCCCGGTCTGCCGCAGGGAACAGCTGACCCAGGTCAGCTGGGTCTACGGGGACGAGCTCAAGCACGTCTCCGGTTCGGCCCGCGCGGTCGAGGAGCTGGAGCGGATGGCGGGGCTGTTCGAGGAGTTCACCGTCCACGCGGTCGAGGTCTGCCGGACGTGTTCGTGGAACCACCTGGTCCAGTCGTACGTCCTGGGGAAGGGGGGCGTTCGCACGCCCAAGCCCCGCAGGAGGACGGCGGCGGAGTGACCAGCGCTTTCTCCGCTCGACCGAGCACAGCACGACCACCGAACGGCGCACCCCCGGGTGCGGCCGGTCTGGGAGGCCCTTTCTCGTGAACGACCACGGCGACACGCGGCGATCCGGTGACCCCGGGTGGCCGTCCGGCGAACCCGCTGCACCCCCGCAGGAGGAGCAGACGGGCTTCTACAGCCCGCTGTGGGACGACGAGCCCGGGGAAGAGCGACCCGCCCCGCGGGAGCGGGCGGGCGACCGGGGTGGCAACGGCAGTGGACGCGGCGGCCCGACCGGGCCTGGCTCGAATGGTGATGTGAACATGGGTGGCGGGATGGGTGGACGCGGACCTGGCGGTCCCGAGGGCAGACCGAGTGGCGGGCCGGGTGGGCCCGAGGGCAGGCCGGGCGGTCCCGGCCCCAACGGCGGTTTCCCCGCCGGTCAGGGTCGCGGTGGACCCGCTCGACCCGGCGGCCCCGGCCCCGGCGGCGCTCCCGGCCCCAACGGCGGACCCGGCCCCAACGGCAGCCCTGGTCCCCGTGGCGGGCCCGGCCCGAACGGCGGCCCCGGTCCCCACGGCGGACTTGGCCCGAACGGCGGTCCTGGTCCCGGTGGCGGTCCCGGCCCCAACGGTGGACCGGGCCCAGCGGGCGGTCCCGGTGGCCCGGGCAGGGCTGGTGGGCCGCAGGCCGGGCCCGCGTGGCCCGGTGCCGGTGACCCCGGCCAGGGTGGCCCCGGCAGGCCCGGCCCGGCGGCGGGCGGTCCCGGTGGACCGGCAGGCGGACCCGGCGGCCCTGGTGGGCCGGTGGG